>CABUYS010000001.1 GCA_902495835.1 uncultured Oscillospiraceae bacterium
AAAAACTTCAGTGTGATTAAAATCAGCGTTAGTTCAAGCTATGAACTTGTAACTTTGGTAGGCGATATAATGGATGTCAGTGTTGGTAGCATGATAAGTGCTGAAGGGTACTGGAAATCAAATAAAAAATTTGGTCTTCAATTTAACGTGAAATCATGGGAAGAATCCCTTCCGGAAGATTTGCACGAAATCGAAAGATATCTCGGAAGTGGGATTATAGAGGGAATAGGTCCAAAATTTGCAAAGCTTATAGTTAAAACTTTTGGTGTCAAAACGTTTGATATCATTGAAAATGATCCTAAAAAACTTTTAGAAGTTCCGAAGATTGGTCCTAAAAAAGTTGAAATTATAACTAAAAGTTGGAGCGAGCAAAGAAAAATTAAAAGTTTGATGATGTTTTTGCAAAGTTTGGGGGTAGGAGCTTCTTTCGGACGAAAGATATTTAAAATTTATGGAACAGAGAGCGTAAAAAATATAAAAGAAAATCCTTATCGCTTAATAGATGATATTCCCGGAGTTGGTTTTAAAGTTGCCGATACAATAGCTTCTAAATTGGGAATCGATAAAGAATCTTACGAAAGATGCCGAGCAGGAACATTATACGTTTTAGAAAATTTAGCTGTTTCCGAAGGTCATTGTTATCTTCCGACAGAAGAACTTATTGCAACAAGCTCTAAAATTTTGGATGTTGAAGAAAATAAAATTGTAATGACTTTAGATGATTTAATTAAAAATCGGGATGTTGTTTCAGATGTACAAAAAAACGTTTACCTTCCGATATTTTTTTATTCTGAAACGAGGCTCGCTAAAAAAATAAAAGCTATCAGAGATTTTCCGAGGTTTAAAAAATATTCGGATGAAGAAATTTATTCAGAAATTAAAAATGCCGAATTTGAAAATGATATTAACTATGACGAAATTCAAAAAGAAGCAATAAAAACGGCGGTTTCATCTAATTTTTCCGTTATTACGGGAGGAGCAGGGGTAGGAAAGACCACTATCGCTAAAGCTGTGATTAGTATATTTAAAAATCGCTCGAAAGAAATTATTTTGGCAGCTCCTACAGGAAGGGCAGCAAAACGTTTGAGTGAAGTCTCAAAAATGGAAGCTAAAACCATTCATAGACTTTTGGAAGCTCAAAAAGGTGTCGGATTTACAAAAAATGACATGGATAAAATCACAGGAGATGTGCTTATCATAGACGAATGCTCAATGATTGATTTGAAATTGATGTACAGTTTGCTTCAGGCTGTACATGAAAATACCGTTGTGATTATGATAGGAGATGCCAATCAGCTCCCTTCAGTAGGAGCAGGAAACGTTTTTAGAGATATCATTAATTCGGAGTGTGTTCCTGTTATAAAATTGAATAATATTTATCGTCAGTCAAAAACAGGAGATATAGTTCTTAATTCTCATAAAATAAATAATGGTGAGGTACCGAATTTAAGCCCAAAACGTGACACGGATTTCTTCTTCATAGAAAGAGACAGTGCGGAAAAATGCGCAAATTTAATAGTAGACTTATGTTCGGAGCGTCTCCCAAAATATTATAAAGTAAATCCTATATCATCTATACAAGTTTTGAGTCCTATGAAAAAAGGAGTGCTGGGTACAGATAATCTGAACAAACTTTTGCAGTCTAGACTCAACACAAATACCGATTGCCTTAGACGCGGCGGAGTTGAATACAGGGTTGGAGATAAAGTCATGCAAATTAAAAACAACTATGATAAAGATGTTTTTAACGGCGATATGGGAACAATATATTCGGTAAACGAAGATTCGGAAACTTTGGAAATTGATTTTGATTCAAAAATTATCAAATACACCGCTGCGGAACTCGAAGAAATTTCACTTTCTTATGCTTGTACTATTCATAAATCTCAAGGAGCGGAGTATCCTATTGTCATTATCCCTATGACTTTATCACATTATATTATGCTTGAAAGAAATTTGCTTTACACTGCTGTAACTCGTGCGAAAAAGGTTTGTATACTTGTTGGAGAGCGAAAAGCTGTTGTCAGAGCTGTAGAAAATAATTCCTCCAAAGTTCGTTATACGTCGCTTGTTGACAGATTAAAGTCATAAGAGATATTTGAAATTATGTGTTTTAAAAATTGTTATGAACACAAATATAGTGTATAATGAAAACCGTATTTTATTTTTTATCGGATTATTTAAGATGTAAAAGGTAGATGTTAATGTTTAATTTATGTGATATTTCTCAAATAAAGCAATTATTAAAAAATCATCAATTTAAATTTACCAAATCTCTCGGACAAAATTTTATAACCAATCCCGAAATATGTCCTAATATGGCTGAAATGTGTTCTCAAAATGAAAAATCTGCAGTGTTGGAAATAGGGCCGGGAATAGGAGTTTTAACTGTAGAACTTGCGAAAAGATTTAAAAAGGTGGTTTCTGTCGAGATTGACAAGCATTTGATTCCTATTTTAGCAGAAACAACCTCGGATTTTGATAATATAAAAGTAATAAATGATGATATTTTAAAAGTTGATTTAAACGATATATTGAAAAACGAATTTTCTGAATACAGCGAAGTAAATATCTGTGCAAATCTTCCGTACTATATTACTTCGGATATAATAATGTATATTTTGGAAAATAATCCGGGGTTTAATTCTCTTACGGTTATGATTCAAAAAGAAGCTGCTCAGAGGATTTGTGCCGAACCGGGAACTCGTGAATCGGGTGCAATAAGTTTAGCGGTAAGATATTATGGCACTCCCGAGATTTTATTTGACGTAAACAGGAATTGTTTTATACCTTCTCCGAATGTTGATTCTTGCGTTATAAGAATAGATTTACGCAATCAAAATGCCGATAAAGTTAAAAACCCCAAGTTTTTTTTCAAAGTAGTTAAGGCGGCATACTCAAAAAGAAGAAAAAACCTGCTTAATTCTTTAAGCAGCGGTTTGAATTTTACAAAAGATGAAGTGGGAAAAGTTTTGAAAATATGTAATATAGATTCAAATTACAGAGCCGAACAACTTAAATTTCAAGAGTTCGTAAATATTACGGATGAATTTTTGAATTTAAAATAAAAAACAATACAGTAAAAGCTTGTTTTAATAAGCCACGTATTAGATCTTTCTGAATAATTCTCATATAAATAGGAATCGGGTTTACCGATTCCTTAATTTTTTGAAAAATTCAGTTAAAATTGATGAACATTCTGGTTTTAGTATATCTTTTACAACAATGGGTTTGTGATTATACGGGAGGTCAAAAAGATTTATTACAGTTCCGCACGAACCTGCCTTTGGGTCATCAGTTCCGTAAACCACTTTTTCTATTCTTGAATTTATTATTGCACCCGCACACATTGGACACGGTTCAAGCGTTACGTAAATACTGCACCCGATGAGTCTCCACCGATTTAATTTTTTGCACGCTTTATAAATTGCTTCTATTTCTGCGTGATGAAGTGCGTTATTTGTGGTTTCACGTTTATTTCTGCCGGTTGAAATGATTTGATTTTCAAAAACCACAACGGCTCCTATGGGCACTTCCGCTTCGAGTTCTGATTTTTTTGCTTCTTCCAAAGCTTTTTCCATAAAGTATTCATCTGAAAATTCTTTTGCCATTATTTATTTTCCTTGTTGTTTATTTGCTCTGAATCTACTTCAAAATAAGTTCTGTCGATGTCTATTATGCATCTGTATGCGGGATTCAATACTTTAACACTTTGCGTTACCGCACTGTCTATTTCATCATTGCTTTGTTTTACATCATACGGAACGGAAATATGGAATATTAAAGTCGGAGTCGAACCGGGTACAATTCTAAGGTCATAAATTTTTGAATCTTTGTGTATGAGTTTCACTATTTTAGAAAGTTTTTCTCTTATTTCGGTTACTTCCTCGTTGTCGGTAACTATTGGGTCCATATGAATTATTGCAGGACATCCGAATTTGTTTTTTAATTTTTTTTCTATTAAATCCGCCGATTCGTGAAGTTCCATGATGTTTTTATTTGCAGGCATCTCTGCATGTAGTGAAATAACGCTTTTACCGGGGCCGTAATTGTGAACCGTTAGTTCGTGAATTCCCAAAATATTTGGATTGGAAAGAACTATTTCATTTATTTCTTTAACAAGTTCAGGGCTCGGAGATTGTCCTAAAAGTGGATTTATAGTTTCTTTTATTATACTTACGCCCGTAAAAATTATAAACAAAGCAACCAATATACCCGTATATGCGTCTACAGATACTCCAGTTAAGTAATTCACTGCCATACCTGCTAAAATGGTAACGGTTATTATGCCGTCCAGTATGCTGTCAAAAGCAGTGGCCTTCATTGCCGTGGAGTTTATTATATTTCCTATTTTTCTGTTAAAAAGTCCCATCCACAACTTTATTGCAAGTGAAGCAACCAAAATCGCAACTGAAACCAAATCATACGAAACGGCTTCAGGTTCGAATATTTTTTCTACCGAAGATTTTGTAAATTCTATTCCTGTAAATATTATTGCTATGGAAACGATAAGCCCTGATATATACTCTATTCTTCCGTATCCGAAAGGATGTTTTTTGTCTGCGGGATTTCCCGAAGTTTTAAAGCATATTAAAGTTATTATCGAAGACACCGCATCCGAAAGATTGTTAAATGCGTCTGCACTTACAGCTATTGAAGATGTCATAAGTCCGGCAAAAAACTTACCCGCAAACAATATAATATTGCATATTATTCCGACTATACCGCTGAGCATGCCGAATTTTTCCCGTACCTGAGGGTTACTGGAGTCCCTATAGTTTGGTATGAATTTTTTAATAAGATAATTTGTCATATTTTTCACAGAAAATTTCTGTGTTCACCTCCGTTTAATGATTTAAAAATACTAAACAGAGGAATTATACTACTTTTCGGAGTTTTTGTTAATATGATTTTCTGAATTTTTATCAATTTTCTTTTTTGATTTAATAAATTTTAAAACAAAATATATACCTGCACCGGTTACCGCTACTGCTGATGCAATCCAATATGTACAAGGAGTTGAAAAGATTTTTAAAATACCGTCATCGTCTGAATTTGATGAAACTTGGTTTTCAAGAGTTTCCTCATTGTCGCTTTCTTCGCTATCATCATCTTCTTCATCATAGGTTTCATCGCTTTCTTCGGAATTACTCCCAGTTTTCTTTGTTTTTGTTTTACTTTTACGACCTCTTGATTTTGTTTTATTTGATGCTTTCTTTGGCTTTGCTTGGGATATTTGTAAATTTTCTTTAAATGTTTCTCCACCTGAATTTGAAGAATCGCTTTTGCTTTGAAAAGAGGTGCTTTCATTTTTTAATTTCGAATTTTGAACGCAGGCAATGTTTGCGGCGCTTTCGGGTATAACTTCTATTCTGTATTCGGATTTTGCTCTTGGACTTTTGTTTGAAACCGTTACAACGATATCGTGTGAACCGTTTTTAAAAGAAAGCTTTTTTCTGTTTACTTTTACCGCCAAATTTTCTATCATAGGAGTAGCTTCAACATCCAAAGACTGCGTGTTTTTAGGCACAATTGCAGTGTAGTCGAATATATCGGGTGAAAATGAGGGCGATAGAGCGCCTGCGGACAGTTTTAAGGAATTTAATTTACAGTTTTCCAATCCCGGATTTCCCTTTATATTAAATTGAATATTTTGAGAATTAAAACTGTTGCTTCCGTCTAACGATGTAAATTCAGCTTTAATATCCGAAGTTTGTGTAAGAACTTTGTTTTTTACTGTAAAAACCACTTCAAAAATTTCACTTTTTCCGTTATTGAAGAATAATTTTCGTGTTTTTCTCGGATTGCATATCAGATTCAACTGATTATCGGATTTTTCATATTTTATATCTGTTCTCTTTACTTCGTTTTTGCAATTTATTCTTTTATATCTTAAATTTTCTCCGTTAAAAGAAAGATTGCAACGAAATGGCTCTAAAGTATTTTTGCTTCCTTCTTCTTTGATTTCAATTCCCACAGCAATGCATGAATTCGGTTCATATGCTTCTTGCTCGTCGGAAATACAGATATTATATTCCATCGCGTGGCAAATGGGGAAAATCATAATCATTAATGCTAGTAAATTAATTGAAAAATATTTGAAGTTTTTGATTATTTTTGTTTTAATCATGGGTCATCCTCCTTTTGGATTTATTAAATTAAAAATTCATGCTATAATAGATTTCGAGAGGTGAAACAAAATGGATTATTTTGTAAAAATTATTAATTCATGGCAACCCTTTGTTGCAAATGGACTGCTCGCTTTACTGCAAAGTGTTTTTATACTCATTATAGGTTGGTGGATTATAAATAATATTTGTAAGCTTGGACTTGTGTTTTTTCAGAAAACAGTTTCGGACAGTGGAATTACTTCTTTTTTATATTCACTGATGAAATTTTTTCTTAGAACTATACTTGTGCTCACTGCAGTAAGTAATTTGGGTATTAACGTAAATTCAATTTTTACTGCTATCGGAGCGTCGCTTGTAGCAGTTGGAATTTCGCTTAAAGATAACCTTTCCAATTTGATGAGTGGTATAATACTTGTTGTTAACAAACCGATTCATATAGGAGACTATATTGAAGTGGACGGCTGTAAAGGTTCTGTGGTTAAGATTGAAATGTTGTTTACGACTCTTCAAACCGAAGATAAAAATAAAACAATAATTATTCCGAATTCAAAACTTGTAGCTACAAGTATTACCCGTCAAAGTGAATACGATATGTCTGTAGTTGAAAAAACTTACAAATCAAATGTTTGTGTTAAAAGGTGTAAAGAACTTAAGCGTTATTTTGAAAAAGAATTTATACTTAATAATAAAATTTTACAAATTCCCACCCCCATAATAGATATTGAAATTTCCGATAATGAAACTTTGTTGAGTTTTAAAATATATACACAAAATCAGTATTGTGACGCTTTAAAAGACGATATCGAAAATTCTGTTAATAAAGCTTCACGAAAATACGGAGTTAAGTTTTCTGAGTCAGTAAAACAGTAACTCATAACGCAAAGCTTCTCTAATGATATTATAACACATTTTTAAGTGTTTTACAACGAAAAGGAGGATAAATATGGAACGAGATGCTTTTACCGCAGGAATACACCCGGGAGGTCTTACAAATCATCAGGAAATAAAAATTCTTATTTGTTTTTTGATAGATAAATCGAAAGCTCCGCTTAAGAAAAGCGATATTACTTCTATTCTTCAAAATTATGGGTTAGCCAATTATTTTGATGTAAGTCAAGCGTTTTCTGAAATGGTAGCAAGTAACAACATTGCTTTGAGTTCTGAAGAAACAGGTGAATATGAGGTTACTCCAAGTGGAAAAATGATAGTTCAGGAGCTAAGCGATATGTTGCCGCGTTCTGTTCGCGAAAAAGCTTTAAAAAGTGTAGAGTCATATATGAGTCGCATTAAAAGCGAACAAGAAAACAAAGTCATGATTAAGAAAAGTCCTTGGGGATACAATGTTATTTGTAAAATTTCCGGAGGAGAATTTGATATGTTAGAGCTCAAACTTTATGCTCCGAGTATGATGGAAGCTTCGATTATACGTGATAATTTTTATAAATCTCCCGAAATTCTTTACCGCAATATAATGACTTATCTTACAAAATCAGACTGAATAACATATTTTTAACATTAAACTTGACAGCATTTTACATTAATATATAATACAACTAGAATATTTTATTTTTTGGGAGGTGAATATTTGTATAGATGTGTCTTAAAGATATAAAATCCATGACAAAAGAAGAAATATTTATTGAATTTGAAAATATTTCTCAAAAAAAGTATAGGGCTTCGCAAGTTTATTCGTGGCTTGCAAAAGGCGTTGAATCCTTTGACGACATGACGAATATTCCTTTGGATTTACGTGAAATTTTAAAAAGTAATTACTCTATTCCAAGCATTAGTATCAAAAGCAAGAAGGTATCCAAGGATGGTACCGTAAAATATCTGTTTGAGCTAAGTGACGGAGAATTAATTGAATCGGTTTTAATGAAATATAAACACGGCTATTCGGTATGTCTTTCGGTTCAGGCAGGTTGTAAAATGGGATGTGTTTTTTGTACTACAGGTAAAAACGGGTTTTCACGCAATCTCAAACCTTCCGAAATCTTACTTCAAATCGAAAAAATACAGAAAGATATGAGTATTAAAATTTCAAATATTGTCCTAATGGGAATGGGCGAACCGCTGGACAATTACGACAATGTACTCAAGTTTTTAAAGCTAATGTCCTGCCAAGATGGACTAAATATAGGAATGCGGCATATTTCTTTATCCACGTGCGGAGTGGTTGATAAAATTTATAAGTTGGCAAAAGAAAAAATGCAACTTACTTTATCAGTTTCTCTTCATGCTCCAAATAATGAAATCAGAAATAAAATAATGAGAATAAATCGTCGCTGGAATATAGAAGAGTTGATAGAAGCATGTAAATATTATATTCGATGTGCGGGACGCCGTATTTCATTTGAATATGCGATGATAAAAGATTTAAACGACACGAAAAAGTGCGCCGAAGAGCTTTCTGAATTACTGAAAGGAACATTGTGTCACGTAAATCTTATTCCTCTGAATACATCGGAAAATGATGGAATTTTTCAAAAGAGTCCGATTAATAATATATATAAGTTTAAAAATATTTTGGAAAGCAACGGAATACAAAGCACCGTTCGCAGAACCCTTGGCAAAGACATCGAAGCGGCTTGCGGGCAGTTAAAAGGCAGATACATAAATAAGGAGGTTCAAAAAATTTGATGGAGATTTATAGCAAAACCGATATCGGTAAAGTGCGAACAAGTAATCAAGATGCAGTTATGGTAAAAAAAGTAAGAGAAAATTTTGTTTGGACTCTAGTGTGTGACGGTATGGGCGGTACGAACGGCGGAGATATAGCAAGTCGTATGGCTGTGAAAGTAATTGAAAATTATTTGAATTCATCTTTGAGCGAAAATGACAGTTCCGAAGACATAAAATCCAAGATGTATGAAGCTGTAAACAATGCAAATTCAATGATATTTGAAAAATCCAAAATGGATGAAAGTCTTAGTCGTATGGGTACTACTGTGGTTCTGTGCATAGCAAAGGGCGATACTCTTCAAATAGTTTATGCGGGCGATAGCAGAGCTTATTTGATAAGAGATAAGGATATTGTTCAGCTTACAAAAGATCATTCTGTTGTTCAGCAAATGGTTGATAGTGGAGAAATAACTGAACAAGATGCTAAAAATCATCCTCAAAAAAATATAATCACAAGAGCTTTAGGTGTGAATTCTTCAATTGATTTAGACTATATTATGTGTGAAATTGAAAAAGATGATATAGTTTTGTCTTGCACGGACGGTTTAACGAATCATTTAGATAAGAACAAGATATATAAAATTTGCACGGAAAACAGTATATCGATTGTGCCTTCTATACTTGTAAATGAGGCGAATCTTTGCGGGGGCAACGATAATATTACAGCGGCAATTGTAAAAATTTAAAAAACAGTCCTATAGATTAATTTGAATAGGGGAGAAAAAATGGATAAATACACCGGAAAAAGATTGGATGCTCGCTATGAGATACAGGAACTCATCGGAGTAGGCGGTATGGCTGTAGTTTACAGAGCTTACGATATTGTGGAAGATAAAATTGTTGCGATAAAAATTTTAAAAGATGAATTTTTAGGAAATAAAGAATTTATTCGAAGATTTAAAAATGAATCTAAAGCTATAGCGGTTTTGTCGCACCCAAATATAGTAAAAGTTTATGATGTAAGCTTTGGCACGAAGATTCAATATATAGTTATGGAGTATATAAACGGAATTACTTTAAAAGAATATATCTCTCAGCAGAAAGTTATCGAGTGGAAAGACGCAATATATTTTGTTCATCAAATTTTGTCAGCTTTGATTCATGCTCACGGTAAAGGCGTCATACACCGTGATATAAAACCGCAAAATATAATGTTGCTTAAAGACGGTACAATAAAAGTAACTGATTTTGGTATTGCCAGATTTTCCAGAAATGAAACCCAAACAATGACCGATAGAGCAATAGGTTCTGTGCATTATATTTCGCCCGAGCAGGCAAAAGGCGGAGTCATAGATGAAAAAGCCGATATATATTCAGTCGGAGTTATGCTCTATGAAATGCTTACCGGAAAGTTGCCGTTTGAAGCCGATAATGCGGTTTCGGTAGCGATAATGCAAATGCAAGCCAAGCCAAAGCCGCTTCGTGAGATAAACTCGGACATACCTGAAGGTTTGGAACAAATAACTCTTCATGCTATGGAAAAAATTTCTTCAAATCGTTACGGTTCAGCTGAAGAAATGCTCAAGGATATTGATAAAATAAGAGATAATCCCGAGTCAAAATTTAATTATAAATATTTCTTGGACGATAATCCGACAAAGTATGTTGATGATATAAACAAAGTAAGTAAGAATAAAAATTCATACGGTGATGAATATGACCATAAGGACGAAAAGAAAAAACAAGCTAAGGCAGGGGTTATTGTCGGAGGAATAGCAATTGCGGTAGGAATTTTTGCTTTGATATTTATTTTTGCTTCTATGTTTAGTTCTTGTGGAAGAAATTCCGCGAAAGATGTTGATGTTCCGAATTTTATCGGAATGAAATTATCAGATGTTCAGAATAATCCGGACTATAAGTTTGTATGGAAAGTCGAATCTGTTTACGATTCTTCAAAAGAAGAGGGAGTCATAATCGACCAAGAGCCTTCCCCGAATTCCAAAAAAGTAAAAGAAGGTGCAACTATAGTACTGAAAGTTAACAGCTCGGGAGTTTTGGTAACTGTTCCTGTTGTGAAAGGCCTTTCAGAAGATATAGCTAAGTCTAAAATTTCAAACGTAGGTTTAAAAACAGAAGTTTTGATGGTTGTGGATGAAGAAACCGCACAAGGAATTGTATGCAATGTAGACCCTCAAGAGGGAAGTAAGGTTACGGCTGATTCAACGGTAAGACTTTATGTAAGCAAAGGCCCCGCAGAAGAAAAAGTCATAGTACCGGATGTTCTTAATAAATCTCTTACAGCAGCTAAAAACGATATAATTTCCGCAGGACTTAAAGTTTCGGATAATATAAGTTCTGAAAGCAGTGACAAACCTAAAGACACTGTTATTTCCATGGAGCCTCTTCCAGGAATATCAGTCGGAAAAGATTCTGTTGTTAAACTGACTATAAGTTCAGGAGTGAAAAGAGAAAAGAATTTTGAAATAACAGTTGATTTGCCTTCCGATGTAAACCATGAAGTTACACTTTCTTATTATGTAAATGGCGTGCTTGAAGATAGTAAAAAAGTTGTGCCTTCCTATAACGGAACCTATACCATAAAGGTAAAAGGTACAACCGGCAAGAAGACTATAAATGTAAACTTAGACAGTATGCCTTACCGAGTATATGATGTAGATTTTGATGCTTCTTCTGGAAATGTCAAAAAATCAAAATCGTATACCTATAAAGAAAAAACTTCAACTACTTCTTCCAAAGAAAACGAAAACGATGAAAACGAAGAGTATAGATGATTTAATTGTAAATTTCCATAAAATACATTAGATTTTAAATTTTTATGGGTTAAACTAACTTTAAATGTGCTAATAAATTAAAATAAAAATATAATTAAAAGATTAGAGGTGTTGCACTTTGGATAAAATAGTTATATCCGGAGGGCGAAAATTAAAAGGAACGGTATCGATAAGCGGTGCCAAAAATGCGGCGGTGGCTATTTTACCCGCAGCTGCACTTTCAGACGGAGTCTGTAGAATTGAAAATGTTCCCAACATCAGGGACATAACCTTGATGTGCAGAATTTTAAGCGATATGGGTGCAGATATAAGACTTATAAACAAAAACACCATAGAAATTGACCCCAGAAGGATGTCATCTTCATCTGCTCCTTGCGATTTGATGAGAAATATGAGAGCTTCTTGTTATCTTTTGGGTGTACTTTTAGGAAAATTTTCTGAAGCGTATGTTTATTTGCCGGGGGGATGTAATTTCGGATTGCGTCCCATTGACCAGCATTTAAAAGGTTTCGTTGCACTTGGAGCAGACTATTCCTTAGAAAATGGAATGGTTAAAGTGAAGTGCGATAAATTAGTAGGTACTCATATATATTTGGACGTGGTTTCTGTTGGAGCCACGGTAAATGTCATGCTCGCAGCCGTAAAAGCTGAAGGCGTTACGGTTATAGAGAATGCTGCTAAAGAGCCTCATATTGTAGACTTGGCTAACTTTTTAAACTGTATGGGTGCGGATATTATAGGTGCAGGTACTGATGTTATAAAGGTTCGTGGTGTGAAAACTTTGAAAGGGGTAACATATTCGATTATTCCCGACCAAATTGAAGCCGGAACATATATGGTAGCCGCAGCTGCAACCGGCGGGGATGTTATTGTTGAAAACGTTATTCCGAAACACCTAGAATCCATAACCGCTAAGCTTGAGGAAATAGGAATAAAATTGGAAGAATCAAGTGATTCTATAAGAGTTCACTGCGACGGCCCTTTGAAAAAATGCAATGTAAAAACTATGCCTCATCCTGGGTTTCCTACAGATATGCAGCCTCAAATAACCGCTCTTTTAACAATGGCTCAAGGAACCAGTTTGGTGAATGAAGCTGTATGGGATAACAGATTTAAATATGTGGAAGAACTTCATCGTATGGGTGCGTGCATTTCGGTAGACGGTAAAATTGCAGTTATTGAAGGCGTACCTGAACTAAAAGGAGCACCCGTAAAGGCAACGGATTTGCGGGCAGGAGCCGCTCTGATAATAGCAGGTTTGGCAGCAACCGGAGAGACAACTATAGAAGAAATTCAACACATCGAAAGAGGATACGAAGATATAGTTTCGAAGCTTTCTATGCTTGGAGCAGACATAAAAAAAGTTTCTTATGAGAGCAAAGAAAATGAAGTGGCAGGTTTGTAATGAAATTTTTTGAACTTTGTTGCGGTATAGTCTGCGATGTGAATATAAATGATTAGAGTATGTCCTTTATTTAGCGGAAGTAGTGGCAATTCGATTTATATAGAATTTTCAAATAACAGGGGTATACTTGTTGACGCGGGGAGAAGTACTAAGCAGATAGAAAATGTTCTTTCTGAAAATAATATTGATGTGAGAAATATTGATTCAATTTTTGTTACTCATGAACATAATGACCACACTTCCGCTCTTAAAGTTCTCTCTTTGAGATATAATTTAAAAGTATATGCTTCTAACGGCACAATCAGTGCTATAAAAGATAAGGGATTAATTTCTTCAAAAAATCAGTTTAGCGCATTGGAAAAAAAGGAAACGGATTTAGAATTTATATCCGTTAGACCTTTTTCAATATCGCACGATTGTTGCGAAGGATTTGGGTATGTTTTTAAGGATAAATCGGGGGAAAAAGTTGCTGTTTGTACAGACTTAGGATATATTTCGGACGAAGTAAAAAGTGCATTGAAAGGCTGCAAAACAGTTTTGCTGGAATCCAATCACGATGTTATGATGCTTCAAAACGGTCCTTATCCTTATTATTTAAAGAGAAGAATTTTGTCTGATAGCGGTCATTTGTCTAATGATACAAGTGGAAAATTTTTACCTTTTCTTGTTGAAAACGGTACAAAAAACGTGATACTTTCTCACCTTAGTTCTCACAATAATGTCCCGGATTTGGCAATTCAAACTTCAACGTGCTGTTTGAGCGAAAACGGTATATCAGTTAATAAAGATGTTTCGTTAAGTGTAGCACCCAAGGAGAATCATAATTTTTTTGATTTAAACACATAAAATTTATTTTTTAAATAAAATTTTGTTACATACCATTCCTACTATTATGGTAAAATAACAACTTATAAATCGGGAAAGCAACATAGCTTTTCCGATTTCTTGAATTGTAAAGAAAAGTGAAAATAATATCACAAAACTGTTTTCTGAAGTTCCTGCTGCTCCGGGGAACGGCGTAAACGAAGAGACTGTATTTATTGTGGATTGTATACATATCATTGAGAGAATAGGCATGGAACTATGGTTAAATGCTTTAAATACAAAAAGAGGTATCAAAAAAAGAACTGTAATTTGCAAAAATGTCAGCGTGTATATTTGAATGTTGATTTTTTTATTTTTATTTAAATTTTTATTGGTTTTTACAAATGAATCCAGAGTTGTTTCTATGGAATTTATTGTATTTTCTTTGTTTTTAACTATTTTTGTTTTGTATAAAATATTTATAATAAAATTTGATAATTTTAAGATGATGTTCTTGTTTACGGAAAAAATTAAAATAAGAATTATGAGTGAGCTTTGAAACAAAGTCCCAACCCAAACCATCCATATCAATTCCGGATAAGTGTTTTTTAGCGTGTTATAATATAGAATTGTGCAAATTAACGAATAAGCAGCTAAAGAAGATTGATAAACAAAAAATTTTCTGGTAGTAATAGTTATTGCGTCGCACTTTGAAAGCGATTGTTTGCAAAGTTCTAAAATTTGCATCGGCTGACCTGCTATTCCAAGTGGAGTTATTGAATTAAAATACTGTCCTATCATAGTAATTTTCAGAAAAAATAATTTTGGATATTTTTTCGAATCGACAATATTAACAATGCGTTTAATCACGATACTTTCGAGTATCCAATAAAGCACAATTAAACAAAAAGCAGCAATAACCCAAAAAGCGTTCAAATAGGGTATTGTGCTGATTAAATTAACCAGATTGTTATTGCAAATACAAAAATACGATAAAACAGTCAACGAAATCAAAATAAAAATAACGTTGACATATTTTTTTAGCAATAATATTAATTTATTTTTAGGTTTTTTATCGGTACTAAAATTTAAATTTTCCATAAGTATAGTGTTGTCAGTAAAATAGGTTTAATACCGGTTTATTTCTTTTTATTTTTAATTTTTTTTATTTTGGTGATTTTTTTAGGTTCTTTTATTGGATGCGTAAGATCCGGAATGTTTAGATGTTCTATCGGTTCAAAAAGATTACCTGAAAAATAATCTATGGATTTGGTTGCAGAATTTATATTTTCTAAAAATCCTTTGAAATTCATCGCTTTTGCATGGAGCATCAAAATATAGTAATAACTTACCAATTTTACTCGTTGAGCATATATCCAGACGTGATTGTTGTAATTTTTATAGACTTTTTCATTTTCAAGAAAATTTCTTATTACTCCCAATGATTTTATAAAGTCATTTATTTTAACGACATTCATCGAATGAAGTATGCTTGTATCTCTGCTTGTATAGTTGTAAAGAGCTTTTCCGAGGAGGACTATTTTATCTGCGTAATAAAACAATTTCGGAGAAGTTGAAATATCTTCGAAGTACATTTTATCGAAAGTTAAATTATTATCAAAAAACAATTCTCTTTTAGAAAGCTTGTTCCATACAAAATAATGAATTCCCATATCCAGAATTAATTTTCGCAAAGCTTTGGTTTTTGAATAAACTCCCGGGAAAGAAGTGAATGGCATATATATTTTTAATTTTCTTTCAGGATAATAAAGATTAAAATTGCAGCAAACGATATCTGCGTCGTTTTCTATAGCTGCATTGTAAAGAGATTCAAGAAATTCTGGTTCAAGTGAATCGTCACTGTCCATAAATCCGATGTAATCTCCTTTGCAAACTTTAAGTCCCGTATTTCTTGCTACTGACGGGCCTTCATTTTCTTGATTTATTAATATGAAATTTTCATTTTTATCGCAAAAAGATTTTGCAATTTCTTTACTTTTATCTGTAGAACCGTCATTTACTATAATTAATTCAAAATTTTTAAATGTTTGATTTTGAACAGACTCTAAAGCTCTTGATAAATATCTTTCTACGTTGTAAACGGGCATTACCAAACTTATTGCCGGATTAGACATCTTCTACTCTCCTTATATGTTTTCCAGTGTTTTTGTTGTCTCTGATATATTACCTACTCTTGCGAAAGGTGCAAATATTAAAATGTTCATAAAGTAAGTTATAATTCTCCAAACAAGTATAGCAGATTTTATTGTACCTTGGGTAAAAAACATTTCAAAAAATACGTAAAAACTTCCTTCTGCTGCTCCCGAACCCCCGGGCAACGGCATAAAAGACGATACCATTGTTACAAACGCTTGACCGGTTATCATATCAAAAATTTTAGCTCCCGAAAAATTAAAAGCTCTGTAAATTGCATAAGGAATCGCAAAAATAAAGGTAAGTTGTAAAACCGTGAAAAAACAGGTTGTTATAAGCATTTTCTTATTTTTATACAATTTTTTGTTGCTTTGATGAAAGTGTTCCAATTGAGCTTTTACTTTATCGGCTTTTTCTGGGGCATTCTTTATTATTTTTATTTTTGATAAAAAGTTAAAGCATCCGTTTATTATTGATGAAGTGAGTTTTTTATTAAAAGAAAACATAAATACAAACGTTATAACCAAAGCATGAGATATAAATCCAAAGAGAGCGAGCCCTAACATTGCTCCGCCCATATTTCCCGTAAAAATATCCAAATTACAAAGCATGGAAATCAAACTGTAAAAAGTGATGATTGTTTGATATACCAAAAATTTTTGCACTAATGACGAAGATGCTGTACCTGTATCTACGTTTTGTTTTTTCATGCAATAAAGCTGCATAGGTTGTCCTCCGACCGCTCCCGGTGTTATTACGCTGAAAAACTGTCCTACAGCGGTAGCTTTAAGCGATTTTTTCATTGTATAGCTTTCGTCGTAATTGTGAGTAAACCTAAATAATATATAAGCATCTATCAGTACATTTAAAAGCTGAAAAGCAACCGCACAAAAAATCCAATTCCAATTGAATTTTTCAGCATTTGAAATTAAATCCATAAGACCGTTTTCAGAAGTCAGAAAATATATTATAAATCCTATGGGAATTAACAAAGTCACGATGTTAAAAATAATTTTACCGTTTATTTTCTTTTTCAAATTTTTCCTCCGTAAATTTATATAAAAAAATATCTTATAAAAATAGAATAACTTTATTTGTCATAAAGTCAAGCTTATATGTCATATTTATTATGTTAAATATTATCACGGGACAAACTTACGGGAATAACATATGTATATGAACTGTTTGACGCAATTATGTTTTTAATGCGTAGAACGCGGTTATAATTTTCAGAGAGGTGAGCGATGAGTGTCAAAACTAATTATTGAAGGTTCTAGGCGTTTAGGAGGAGAAATAAAAGTTCAGGGAGCGAAAAACAGTATCTTACCGATTTTGGCGGCAAGTATAATGTGTAAGGGCGAATGTGTAATAAAAAATTGTCCCGAAATTTCTGATGTTGAAGTCACAAGTAAAATTCTTACTTATCTCGGATGTGACGTTTCTTTTGAGGATGGAACATTTGTTGTAAATTCTTCCGGTATTTCCAAAAATGACATACCGGATTTTTTGATGAGAGAAATGAGATCATCAATAATATTTTTGGGTTCTCTTCTCGGTGCTGTCGGAGAAGCAAAACTTTCTTTGCCCGGAGGATGCGAATTAGGGCCTCGTCCCATTGATTTGCATTTGGATGGATTAAGACAAATGGGTTTGAGAATAAGAGAAAGTCACGGACGGTTGGAGTGCGATACAGGAAATGGTTTAACAGGATGCAACATAGCTTTGTCATTCCCGAGCGTCGGAGCTACGGAAAACATTATTCTTGCCGCAGCTACCGCAAGAGGTACAACTATAATTACAAATACGGCCAAAGAACCTGAAATTATTGACCTTATAAACTTTTTAAACAAATGTGGAGCAAAAATAAAGTATTCCCATGATGGTACTATTGTAATTGAAGGTGTAAAAAATCTTCACGGAACAGAGCATAGCGTAATTCCCGACCGAATTGCGGCAGTAACATACATGGCAGCTGCAGCTTCAACAGCAAGCAGTCTTGTAATTCAAAACGTTATAGAGGATAATATAAGTTCAGTGATACCTGTTTTTGAAGAAGCTGGGTGTATAATAAGAAATATCGGTAAAAACACGATAAAAATCGATTCTCCCGCAAGGCCTTACTTTAACAGGCTTATCAGAACAATGCCGTATCCGGGATTTCCTACAGATGCACAGGCTCCTGTTATGGCTATGACAACGATTGCTGATGGAACAAGTGTTTTTGTTGAAAATATTTTTTCAAACAGATATAAACACGTCGGCGAACTTTTAAGGCTCGGAGCTGACATAAAAGTTGAAGATAAAGTAGCAGTTGTGGAAGGCGTTAAAAGACTTTCGGGAGCAAAAATAACAGCAACTGATTTACGCGGTGCTGCAGCTCTTATAGTAGCAGGACTCGGAGCAGAAGGAATTACCGAGATTTCAGGTCTTAAACACATAGACCGAGGATATGAAAAAATAGAAGAAAATTTATGCAGAATAGGCGCTTCGGTAAAAAGAGTATGAGGTGAAATTTTTTTGAATAAAAAAATAAAAGAAAAAAGAAGTAAAAAAATTTTAAATAAGCGAAGAAAAAAGCTTAAAAGAGTCAAAGCGATGAAGCTTTGGATAAGAAGATTTAATCTTATTTTTTTGTGCCTCTTCGTTTTGTCTTTTTTTTGTTTTGTGATTTATTTTGTTCTTTCCAAATTTTTGATTGTAAAAAATATTTCGGTAAAAGGAAGTAATTTGTACAGCGATTCTGAAATAATAAATTCAAGCGGAATAAAAGTAAATGACAGTATTTTATTTTTAAATACGACGCAGTCAGAAAAAAATATATTTTGCAGTCTTGCATATGCGGAAAAAATAAGGATAAAAAAGCAGATACCAAATAAAATAGAAATCTCCGTTGAAGACGCAGAACCGTTGTATCTTACCGAAATAGAAGGGCAATACGTTACCGTAAGTAAAAACGGAAAACTTCTTGAAAAACGCAGTGAGATTTCACCTGAAATCGTTTGCGTAATCAGTGAAGATATTTTTATTGACGAAGATAAAAAAATAGGATACAAAAATTCCGATACGGAAAAATTAATACCTGAAATTATTGAAGCGTTTAAAAATAAAGGACTTAATCTTATAAAGCAGATAAATTTATCAGATAAAGATAACATTACCGTAAACTATGACGAAAGAATAAGTATTTTACTGGGCTGCTCTGATGATATTGATTATAAAGTTTTGACTGCCAAAGAAATAATATCAAATAAAATAGGTGTAAACGAAAAAGGCGTTTTGGATTTGAAAAATCTCAAACAGGAAAATCGTTCGTATTTCTACGAAAATTAAGCAAAATTTTTTAGGAATAAAATTGAATCAAATATTTATTTTTTACATAATTTGTGATTTAATATTATATATAAAACGGTATAGAAGGGGAAATTAAAATTTTTGGTTTAGACGAAAAAATTTCGGACTATTCTTCAAAAGCCATGAATATGTGCGAAGAAAGGTTTAAAGAAATAGAAAAAATAAAGGAGTATAATCAGCAAAAAGTTTTAAAATCTTTTATTGAGTGCGAGATAAGTGAAAGTCATTTTAACGGTACTACGGGCTATGGATATAATGACCGCGGACGAGAAAAATTAGAAGAACTTTTTTCAAATATTTTTAAAACCGAAGATGCTCTTGTAAGGCATAATTTTGTGAGCGGAACGCATACATTAACAACTGCATTGTTTGGGATACTAAGACCTGGTGACAGCTTTCTAAGCGTTACGGGAAAGCCTTATGATACGCTTGAAGATGTAATTGGCTCTTTAGATAAAAATCAGGGTTCGCTTTACAATTTTGGAATAAATTTTGAATATGTCGACTTTGAAAAAGATAAAGAAAAGTATTTTAACAGCATTAAAGCTAAGCTTTCGGAAAAAATTTTCAAAATGGTTTATATACAGCGTTCGAGAGGATACTCGTTAAGGGACTCTCTTAGTGTTTCGCAAATTAAAGATATAGTTTTGCTTGTAAAAAACATAAATCCGGAAATAATTGTTATGGTTGACAATTGTTACGGAGAATTTGTTGAAAAGCAAGAGCCTTCCGAAGTTGAAGCGGATTTAATTGCCGGTTCTCTTATTAAGAATCCCGGAGGAGCAATATCGCCCACAGGAGGGTATATTGCCGGAAGAAAAGATTTGATAGATTTGTGTTCTTATCGTTTGACAGCCCCCGGAATAGGAAAAGAAGTGGGTGCAACTTTAGGAACAAACCGAGAGCTTTTCATGGGTATCTTTAATGCTCCGAATGTTGTCGCAGAGTCTCTTAAAACCGCAGTTTTTGCTTCAGCATTATTTGAAATTTTGGGGTATGAGGTTTATCCGAAGTTTAACGAAAATCGTTGTGATATTGTTCAATCGATAGTTCTTAAAAGCCCTCAAAATCTTATAAATTTTTGCAAAGGTATTCAAGAAGGTTCGCCTATTGATTCTTTTGTTTCTCCCGAACCGTGGGAAATGCCCGGATATGAAAGCAAAGTAATTATGGCTGCGGGTACTTTTATTTCAGGTTCTTCCATAGAGCTTTCTGCCGACGGTCCTTTACGCGAACCGTATACTGTTTGGCTTCAGGGAGGAACAAATTTCTACGCTTCAAAGATAGGAATTATGAAAGCTGCTCAAAGAATACTGTACTAATTGTGATTCGTATCATCATACACATTAAAATAAGTGAAAATTTTGTGAATAGGAGTTATGTGTATGATAAAAGAAGAATGCACGAAATCATCATCAAAAATGCCTCATTGTCTTAATCTTGATAACAGAAAAAAGCTTTCCATAAGCGGTGTTTCCGAAGTGGACAGTTATGATGACAGATCTGTTATTCTTTATACGGATATGGGGGAACTGACTGTCAAAGGTGAAAATTTGAACATAAAGAAACTTAACCTTGAAATTGGAGAACTTGAAATTACAGGGAGAATTTCTTCGCTTAACTACGTAGATAAAAATTTTGATTCATGCGGCGGATTTTTCTCAAAAATTTTTAAGTAAAAAGTAAAGGTGAAAGTTTTATGAATGATGTTCTTGTTTCGCAGGTTTTGATTTTTTTCTATTCATGTTTGCTTGGTATGGGACTTGGTGTGCTTTATGATTTGTTCAGAATATTTCGCATGATGATAAATCCGCACTATATCGGCATATTTATACAGGATGTGGTTTATTTTATAATAAGCGGAATAGTGACCTTTTTGTTTGTTTTGGGACTTAATAGAGGAGAGGCAAGGTTTTATATTTTGGCAGGAGAAGGTTTGGGGTGGATAGGCTATCATTTAACCATAGGAGAAATCATTTACAGGAGTTCCGAAAAAATAGTATTGTATTTTAATAAAATAATAAGTAATTTTGTTAATAAAATAAAAATTAAGATAAAATCCAAAGACAATAATTGACATTTTTCATGTTGTAACATATAATAATTTTATGATTTGAACATAAAATTCGAAAAATTTATGTTCCGTAGTTAAAATCACGGATGTTAAAAATTTTTGTTGTAAAAGGGAACGAATATGTGAAGATGAAATTTACTGTAAGAAAAGGCAAAAAAACGGTATTTAAACTTTTGCTTGCGTTTGTTGTTGCGTATTTGGTGTTTTTGTTTATCAATCAGCAGGTAAAAATAAAAATCAAAAGCGATGAATTGGACAGACTTAATCAGCAAATTGTTGCTGAAAAAGATAAAACTCATAATATAAAAAATAAGATAAAAGATGCTGTTGAACTTGAAAATTCCGAAGTTGGTAAACCCAGCAAAAGGGTTTTTGAAAACGTTGCCGAATAATAAATTAAAATATTTAAATTTTAGGGAGGAATCATATTTTTTATGGGATTTCAAATAGGGGATATAGTTGAAGGTAAAGTGACCGGAATTACTAAATTTGGGGCTTTTGTAGAGATTGAAGAAAATGTTGTTGGATTGGTTCACATTTCCGAGGTGTCCAATATTTTTGTAACAGAAGTAGGAAATTTCGTGCAGATAGGACAAACTGTTAAGGTCAAAGTTTTGAGAAAAAATGATAACGGTAAAATAGAACTTTCTATGAAGCAAGCTGTGCCTAATTCTCAAGCAGAAACACCGAATCGTTCTAGCAGAGATTTTGCTTCAAGAAAAGGATCGTTTGGAGGTTATAATAAAAATTCTTCTTCTGATAGTAAATCTAATTCTAATAAATTCGAAGAGATGATGTCCAGTTTTATGAAAAAGAGCGGTGAGAAATTAGCCGGTATTGAACGAGTGACAAGGTCAACAAAGCGTAGCAATTCCGCACGCAGAGGCAATATTTAATATTTTTATTTACAGTGTATCAGAGTCACGGTCTTGCATAATTGCATTACCATGACTTTGTGTTTTTGCGTTAAAATATGACTTTAAATTGTTAAACCCTTGTAATTGATTTGCATTTAATATAAAATAAAGTCTTATGGATAAGAAATCTCGGGAGGCCGTTATGAAAATTAAATTTACCAAAATGCATGGGTGCGGAAACGATTATGTTTATATAGATTGTTTCGACCGCGTAATTGATAATCCACAAAAATTAAGTATGATTTTGTCAGACAGACGCTACGGGATAGGAGGAGACGGAATAATTTTGATTTGTGCATCAGATAAAGCTGATGCCAAAATGAGAATTTTCAATAAAGACGGAAGCGAAGGAAAAATGTGCGGTAACGGTATACGGTGCGTCGCAAAATATCTTTGGGATTCCGGAAAAGTAAAAAGTAAAGAAAACATAAAAATAGAAACTTTGAGCGGAGTAAAAACTTTGGAAATACTTAGCGATTCGGGAAATGAATCCGTTATAAAAGTTGATATGGGAAAAGCTGATTTAAATTCAAATAATATTCCCATGATTTTTGAAAAAGAAAAAGTTATTAATGAGCCTATTACTGTGAACACGGAGAATTACAATATCACATGTGTATCTATGGGAAATCCTCATTGCGTTATATTTTGCGATGAAGTTTATTCCGCAAAAGTAAAGGAAATTGGTTCTAAACTTTCTTCTCATCGAATTTTTCCCGAAGGCGTTAATGTGGAATTCGTAAGTGAATCAGATTCAAATAATTTGATAATGAGAGTATGGGAACGTGGAAGCGGAGAAACTCTTGCCTGCGGGAGCGGAGCGTGTGCCAGTGTCGTTGCGGCAGCAGAAAATGGTCTTTGCAAAAAAGGCGAGGATATAACTGTTCACTTGCGTGGCGGAAAATTAGTTGTTAATTATTCAGACAGCGGAGTTTTTTTAACAGGAAATGCAGTAAAAGTTTTTGAAGGAGAAATTGAAGTATGACAAAGTATATTTTCGTAACAGGCGGAGTAGTTTCAGGATTAGGAAAAGGAATAACAGCGGCATCTTTGGGAAGATTGTTGAAATCAAGAGGACTTAAAGTCATGGCTCAAAAACTAGATCCATATATAAATGTGGATCCGGGTACGATGAGTCCTTATCAGCACGGAGAAGTTTTCGTAACGGAAGACGGAGCAGAAACCGATTTGGATTTGGGGCACTATGAGAGATTTATTGATGAAAATTTGAATAAATATTCCAATCTTACAACAGGAAAAGTGTATTGGAACGTTCTTCAAAAAGAAAGAAACGGCGAATATTTAGGAGAAACAATACAAGTAATTCCTCATATCACCAATGAAATAAAAAAATTCATATATTCAGTCGGAAAAACTTCTAAAGCCGATGTTGTAATTACAGAAATAGGCGGAACAACCGGAGATATAGAAAGTCAGCCGTTTTTGGAAGCCATAAGACAAGTTTCTTTGGAAGCAGGTAAGGAAAATTGCATATTTATACATGTAACATTGATTCCTTACATAAGCAGTTCGGGAGAATATAAATCCAAACCCACTCAGCATTCTGTAAAAGAGCTTCGTTCTCTTGGAATAAATCCCGACATAATAGTAACTCGTTGTGATGAGCCTATCGGAGAAGATATCAGAGAAAAAATCTCTCTTTTCTGCAATGTAAAACCGGATTGCGTAATTGAAAATACTACAGTAAGTTCTTTGTATCACGCACCTTCAATGCTTGAAAAAAGTAATTTTTCCGATATAGTTTGCCGTGAACTTCATATAGATTGTCCTCCGTGTGATTTGACTGAATGGAATAAGATGTTAGAGAGAATAGACAATCGTTCCAAAAATGCCAAAATTGCTTTGGTAGGAAAATATGTAAAACTTCATGATGCATATCTCTCCGTTGCGGAAGCTCTTAATCACGCCGGATTTGAAACAGGAACAAATATTGAAATAAAATGGGTAGATTCGGAATTGATAACAGAATATACTGTCGACGAATTTTTGAAAGACTGCGACGGAATTTTGGTACCGGGAGGATTTGGCGGAAGAGGAATTGAAGGAAAATTAACTGCTGCCAAATATGCACGTGAAAAGAATATTCCTTATCTTGGAATATGCCTCGGAATGCAGTCTGCAGCTATAGAATTTGCAAGAGACGTCCTTAAACTTGAAGATGCCAATTCCGAAGAGTTTGATCCTCAAAGCAAAAATCCCGTTATTCACTTGATGAAAGAACAGAAAAATCAGGTTCAAAAAGGTGGAACTATGCGTTTGGGAGCATATCCATGCCACGTAAAAGAAAATTCTTTGATGTATAAGAGTTATGGAAAATCAGAAGTTTCCGAACGTCATCGTCACAGATATGAATTCAATAACGAGTATAGAAAATTATTTGAAGATAACGGAATGAAAATTACAGGGCTTTCACCTAACGGAGTTTTGGTAGAAGCTATAGAACTCGAAGGTCATAAATTTTTTGTCGGTGTACAATATCATCCAGAATTTAAGAGCAGACCAAATTATGCTCACCCACTTTTCAGAGAGTTTGTCAGAGCTGCCAGCCACTAAATTACGGTAAAAGGAATTTGATTTATGATAGAATTCAATAGTAATTTTAACAATTTGCAAAAAAATTATCTCTTTGTGGAAATCGAAAGAAGATTAAAAGAGTATAAAAAAAACAATCCTGATTCGGATGTTATAAAATTGGGAATAGGGGATGTTACTCGTCCTCTATGCCCAAGTGTTATAAAAGCTATGCACGAAGCTGTAGATGAAATGGGTTCTTTTGATAAATTCAAAGGATATGGCCCGCACGAAGGATATGATTTTTTAAGAAAAGCAATAGCTGATAATTATAAAAAATACGGAGTAAATATAAACTTCGACGAAGTGTACGTTTCTGACGGTGCAAAAAGTGATTCTTCTTGTATACAAGAAATATTTTCTCCCGAAGGATATGCTTTGATTCCGGACCCTTCGTATCCTGTTTATGTTGATTCAAATATAATGTTTGGAAGGAAAATTCACTATATTAATGCTACTCAGGAAAACGGATTTTTGCCTTTGCCCGATGAGTCATTTTCTGCGGATTTGATATATATATGTTCGCCAAATAATCCTACAGGAGCAACTTACACAAAAGAGCAGTTAAAAAAATGGGTTGATTATGCTTTAGATAATAAGGCAATAATATTATTTGACGCAGCTTATGAATCCTTTATTGAAGATGACGACCTTCCACACAGTATTTTTGAAATCGAAGGAGCACGTAAGTGTGCCATAGAGATGTGTTCGTTTTCTAAAAACGCAGGCTTCACAGGAGTTAGATGTGCTTACTGCGTAATTCCTTCAGATTTAAAAATTGGCGGAACAAAAGTAGGAGATGTATGGTCAAGGAGACAATCTTCAAAATTTAACGGAGTTTCATACATTACTCAAAAAGCAGCTTTGGCAGTATTTTCCGAAGAAGCTCAGAAAGAAATAGCTCAATCTTTGTCATATTACAAGAGAAATGCAAAGTTAATTTCAGATACTTTAAATTCTATGAATATATGGCATATAGGCGGCAAAAACTCACCTTATATATGGTTGAAATGTCCTCGTAATATGACTTCTTGGGAATTTTTTGATTACTTGCTGAAAAACGCAAATGTAGTAGGTACACCCGGTTCGGGATTTGGATTAAACGGAGAAGGATTTTTCCGAATTTCGTCATTTGGAAGTTATGAACGGACGCAACAGGCGACAGAAAGAATAAAATCACTTGAAATTTAAATAAAATCAGGAGGAAAATTATGGCATTTGATAAAAATAAAGCTTTGGAAACAGCACTTGGACAAATAGAAAAGCAATTCGGTAAAGGTGCCGTTATGAAGCTCGGAAGAAATGAAACAATGCACGTAGATGCTATTTCCACAGGCTCTCTTTCTTTAGACATAGCTTTGGGTATAGGAGGACTTCCGCGAGGAAGAATAATTGAAATTTACGGACCAGAATCTTCGGGTAAGACTACATTGGCTCTTTCTTGTATTGCTCAAGGTCAAAAAAGCGGTGGAAATGCAGCATTTATAGACGTTGAACATGCATTAGACCCCGTTTATGCTTCGAATTTGGGAGTGGATATAGATTCGCTTTTAGTTTCTCAGCCCGACACAGGAGAGCAAGCTCTTGAAATAACTGAATCTTTAGTGCGTTCCGGAGCTATTGATGTTATAGTTGTGGACTCTGTTGCGGCATTGGTTCCACGTGCTGAGATAGAAGGCGAAATGGGAGACTCTCATGTAGGACTTCAGGCAAGACTTATGTCTCAGGCTTTAAGAAAACTTGCAGGAGCTATTTCCAAGTCAAACTGCGTAGCTATTTTTATAAATCAGCTGCGTGAAAAAGTAGGCATTATGTTTGGAAATCCTGAAGTTACTCCGGGTGGTCGTGCTCTTAAATTCTATTCTTCGGTTCGTATCGACATAAGAAGAATTGAAACTTTGAAATCAAACGGCGAAATGATAGGTTCTAGAACAAGAGCTAAAGTTGTAAAAAATAAAATAGCTCCTCCCTTTAGAGAAGCAGAATTTGATGTAATGTATGGTCAAGGTATATCTCACGAAGGAGAGATTCTTGATTTGGCGGTTAAACTTGACATTATACAAAAAAGTGGTTCATGGTTTGCATATGGAGATAAAAAACTTGCACAGGGCAGAGATAAAACTAAAGAATTTTTAAGAGAAAATCCCGAATTTGCTGCCGAAATAGAGAAAAAAGTAAGAGAAAGTTCAAATACTATATACTCAAAACCTTCAATGGCAAGAAATACTGAAGCCGAAACCATCGAGGAAGAACAAGAAGATAAATAAAACAGTAATATAAATTATGATTACACGCGGAGAAAATTTATATGATAATTACCAATATTAAAAAAAGTAAAAAAGGTAATATTCTTGTATACGCAGACAATAATTATTTAACGAGTATATCTTTGGAAGTTTTTGTTAAAAGCAAAATTAAAATAGGCGACTATATTGATGAAGAGATTTTGAGTGAGATAAACTCAGAATCAAATAATTATAAAGCTAAAGAAAAAGCTTTAAGACTTTTATCTTTCAGAGCTCATTCGAAAAAAGAGTTGGAAAATAAGATAAAACATTATACAGATCCGCAGTCTGCCGAACAAGTCGCTAAAAAAATGGAAGATATCGGGCTCGTTAATGATTTGGAATTTTCCAAAGCTTATGCAAAAGAATTTTCTTCGCGAAAATATTATTCCAAAAACAGAATAATTTATGAACTTTCACAAAAAGGTGTGGAAAAATCAATTATTTTAGAAGCACTTTCAGATATTTACATAGATGAAGATGAAAATATCAAAAATTTTATTGATCACAAGCGTTATGGCAATTTAAAAGATGAAAAAGTTAGACGCAGAGCTGTGTCCGCTCTTCAGCGATTGGGTTATAATTGGAGTCAGATAAGTGGTTTTATCAATAAAGATTACGAAGATTAGAGGAAATACAAGTGAATTTACCTAATAAACTTACTGTTTTTAGAATCATATTGGTACCTGTGATAGTGTTTTTTATTCTGTTTGAAGGATTGAAAAATCATTATTTGTACGCTTTGTTGATTTTTTTGATTGCCTCTTACACAGATAGATTGGATGGGTATATAGCTCGAAAAAACGGCATAATAACTAATTTTGGTAAAATAATGGATCCGTTAGCAGACAAAATTTTGGTTGCTTCCGTTTTTATATGTTTCAGTTCTGTAGGTTTGGTACCGGCTTGGGTTACGGTTTTGATAGTGTGCCGAGAATTTATAGTCACTTCAATCAGATTTTTAATTTTAGAGGACTCATCTTTGGTTGTTTCAGCAAATATTTGGGGCAAATGCAAAACTTTTAGCCAAATGTTGTCGCTGATATTGATTTTAAGTGTGCAATCTTACATAGGTTTGTTTGAATATAGCAGTAATTTGTATTTTATTATTGTTGTTCAAAATTTATTAATTTGGATATCTGCTATACTTTCTTTGATTTCAGGCGTTATTTATATAGCAAAAAATCATAAATACATAAAAATAAATTAAAGTATTTTAGTGGGAGAAATGTCAAATGAAACTTTACAATACATTGACTCGCAAGAAAGAAGAATTTATTCCTTTGACTGAAGGAAAAGTTAAAATTTATGCTTGTGGTCCGACTGTTTATAATTATATTCATATTGGAAATTCGCGGCCGCTCTGCGTGTTTGACGTTTTGAGAAAATATCTGGAATACATAGGATATAATGTTACATTTGTACAAAATTTTACAGATGTTGATGATAAAATAATAAAAAAAGCAGTTGAAGAAAATAGTGATTTTTTGACTGTTTCAAAAAAATACATTGAAGAATATAAAAAAGATTCAAAAGGATTAAATGTAAAAGAAGCAACATTTCATCCGAAAGCTACAGAAAATATAGATGAAATAATTAATATAATAACAATTTTGATAGAAAAAGGATATGCGTATTCTTTAAGTAACGGAGATGTGTATTTTAGAACACGTAAATTCAATAATTACGGTAAGCTTTCAAACCAAACTTTAGATGACCTTCAGTCGGGAGCAAGAATCAAAGTGGATGAACTTAAGGAAGATCCTTTGGATTTTGCCTTGTGGAAATCCGCAAAAGAAAATGAACCGTTTTGGGAAAGTCCGTGGGGAAGAGGCCGTCCGGGCTGGCATATCGAGTGTTCTGCAATGGCAGAAAAGTATTTAGGCAAAACTATTGACATTCATTGCGGGGGGCAGGATTTAATTTTCCCTCATCACGAAAATGAAATTGCCCAAAGTGAGTGTTGCAATGGCGTCAAATTTGCTAATTATTGGATTCACAATGGATATATTAATATAAATAGTCAAAAAATGTCTAAATCTTTGGGCAACTTTTTTACCGTGAGAGAAATTGCTGAAAAATATGGTTATGAACCGATTCGTTATTTGATGATATCTTCTCATTACAGAAATCCTATAAATTTCAGTGAAGATATAATTATTCAGTGCAAATCTGCTCTTGAAAGGCTGTATACATTTAGAAAAAATCTTAAAAACGCATTGAAAGACTGTGGTGATAAAGAACATAAATCGGAAAAATATTCTGTAAATTTTGAATTTTATCGCAAAAAATTCAGAGATTCTATGGATGATGATCTCAACACCGCAGAGGCTTTAGGCGTTATTTTTGAGATGATTAAAGAAGTTAATACCAAAGTTTTGTCAAATGGTGATTGCGATAAATGCACGGTTTCAGAAGCTTTGAAATTTTTAGATGAAACCACTGAAGTTTTAGGAATAATGTACGAAAATAAAGCTAAAAATGTTGAACTTAGTGACGATGAAATAAAACAACTTATAGATGAACGAAATGAAGCACGCAAGCAAAAAAATTGGAAACGTGCGGATGAAATTCGAGATGAGTTAAAATCAAAGAATGTAATAATAGAAGACACTCCGAAAGGTACGGTTTATACTTTTAAGTAAAGGTGGCGAGATTTATAAATTGTATAAAAAATCATTATCATCAATAATATCTTTAGATAAAATAAATATTTCTTTCAATAATGAAACTATTCTTAAAGATTTGAGCCTCGTTATAAAAGAAGGCGAATTTGTTACACTTCTGGGGCCGTCGGGATGCGGTAAAACCACTACTTTAAGGATAATAGCAGGTTTTTTGTCTCCCGACAGCGGAAATGTTTTTTTTAGAGGCAAAAGAATTAACAATGTTCCTGCTCACAAACGTGAAGTAAATACTATTTTTCAAAAATATGCGTTGTTTCCTCACTTAAACGTTTATGAAAATGTTGCTTTTGGAATGCGTATTCAAAGAAAATCCGAAAACGAAATAAATAAAAAAGTAAAAGAAATGCTTAAAATGGTAAATTTAAGCAGTTATATAGACAGAAATATCGATTCTCTTTCCGGAGGTCAGCAACAGCGTGTTGCTATAGCTCGTGCTTTAGCTAATAATCCTAAAGTTCTTTTGCTTGATGAGCCTCTTGGAGCCTTGGATTTAAAGCTTAGAAAAGATATGCAAACAGAGCTTAAAAATATTCATCAAAAAACAGGAATAACTTTTATTCTTGTTACTCACGATCAAGAAGAAGCACTGTCGATGTCTGACACAGTAGTCGTTATGGATAAGGGAAGAATTCAGCAAATAGGAACACCCGAAGACATATATAATGAGCCTCAAAATGCATTTGTGGCGGATTTTATCGGTGAAAGTAATATAGTTGACGGAATCATGATAGATGACTATTTGGTTAGTTTTTCAGGGAAACAATTTAAATGTCTTGACAAAGGGTTTGGAAAAATGAAACCTGTTGACGTTGTTGTTCGTCCTGAAGACATAAAAGTAACCACTCCCGAAAAGGGTCATATATCGGGAACTGTTACATCGGTAACTTTTAAAGGTGTTCACAATGAAATCATAGTAGATGTGGACGGATTTAAGTGGATGATTCAAACAACCGAAAGTCAAGAATCAGGCGATAAAATCGGTATGGTTATCTATCCTGATGATATTCATATAATGAATAAATCCGATTACTCTTCTGAAGTCGGAGATTACAGTGCTTTTAGTGATGAATTTTATGAAGAACAACATAGTAAAAATTAAAATTTTTGTTATTGATGAAATTTTATTGTGAGGGTTGATGTATATGAAAACAAAATGGATACTTTATCCTTATGCGCTTTGGATGGGGATATTTGTAATTGTGCCGCTTGCGTTGGTAATTGTGTTTTCCTTCACATCTCCTTTAGGTGAATTTACACTTGAAAATATGATAAATGTAGGGAAATACTCCACCGTATTTTTGAGATCGGTAATACTTGGAATAATATCCACTGTGGTATGCTTGTTTTTGGGTTATCCAATGGCTTATTTTATATCTAAAATCAATATAAAACATCAAAGTGTAATTATAATGCTTTTAATGATTCCTATGTGGACAAGCTTTCTTTTGAGAACGTATGCATGGATGACTATTTTGGAGTATAATGGACTATTAAATAAATTACTAACTTTTATGGGGTTATCAAAAATTAATATGATAAACACACCCGGAGCAATTGTCTTGGGAATGGTTTATAATTTTTTGCCATATATGATACTTCCCATATATACCGTTTTAAGCAAAATAGACAATAAAGTCATAGAAGCAGCACAAGATTTGGGAGCGAATAATTTCAAAGTTTTTAAGAAAGTTGTGTTTCCGATGAGTTTACCAGGCGTTCTTTCGGGATTTACTATGGTATTTGTTCCTTCCGTGAGCACTTTTATAATTTCGAAAATGCTTGGCGGAGGTTCTATATTTGTCATAGGTGATCTGATTGAAATGCAATTTTTAGGAAATACATATAACCCTCATTTGGGTTCTGCCATATCTTTGGTGCTTATGGTTATAATTATGATTACTATGGGAATTATGAATGTTTTAGATAAAGACAGTGAAACTGTAGTGATGTAGGGAGCGAGAAAATTGAAATTTTTAAGTAAAATATATATGACTTTGATATTTTTATTTTTGTATGCTCCTATTTTTGTTCTTATGACTTTTTCTTTTAATAATTCAAAAAGCCGTGTTATTTGGTCAGGTTTTACGTTTAGGTGGTATACAAGACTTTTCGAAAATATTGAAATTTTGAGTGCTTTTTACAACACAATTATAATTGCTTCCGTTTCGGCAATAATTGCGACTATTTTGGGAACGGCTGCGGCAGTAGGCATTGCTAAGAGCAAAAAATGGACAAAACGTTTAATGATGAACGTTACCAACTTGCCTATGATAAATCCTGAAATTGTTACAGGTGTTTCTCTTATGCTTTTGTTTGTTTTTTTGTATAATAAATTCGGAATTTTGAAACCGGGACTTTTAACTTTAATAATATCCCACACTACATTTTGCCTTCCTTATGTAATTTTGTCTGTCATGCCAAAATTTAGACAAATGGATTCACATATTTACGAAGCGGCAATGGATTTAGGATGTTCTCCTGTAAGAGCATTTTTTAAGGTTGTTATGCCTCAGATTATGCCCGGAATTATTACGGGAATGATAATGTCTTTTACGATGTCCATAGATGATTTTGTAATAAGTTACTTTGTCGGCGGTATGACTCAAACACTGCCTATTGCAGTCTATTCAATGACTAGAAAAATTGTAAGTCCGGAAATAAATGCGTTATCTACTTTGTTATTTTTATCGGTATTTATTTTGTTGATAGTTATAAATGTTCGTCAGGCAAGAGATAAAAAGACGCAAAGAAATCAATTGTACTAATAAAAGGAGATTGGATTTTTGAAAAAAAAAGTTTGTTATTCTCTTTTGATTTTATTTTTCATAATTTTTACTGCAGGGTGTTCAAACGATAATTCAAGCCAAGAAAATGTTATTAATGTATACAGCTGGGGAGAGTTTATCTCTAACGGCGTCGACGGAACCATAGATGTAAACAAGAAATTCACCGAAAAAACAGGTATAAAAGTAAACTATAAAACGTTTCAAAATAACGAAGAACTTTTCGCCAAATTAATTGGTGGAGGTGCGGATTATGATGTTATTATTCCGTCCGATTACATGGTTTCTCGGTTGATTGAAAACGATATGCTTAAACCTTTAAATTTTGATAATATTCCAAATTATTCGTATATTGATGAGCAGTTTAAAAATTTGGGTTTTGACCCTAAAAATAAATACTCTGTTCCGTATGTTTGGGGAGTAATTGGTATATTTTACAACAAAAACGAAGTGGATGAAAAAGAAGAAGAAATAGATTGGAATATATTATGGAACAGCAAATATAAAAATAAAATATTGATGTTTGACAATGCACGCGACGCTTTTGCTATTTCTCTTTTGCGTTTGGGATATTCAATAAACACTTCGGATCGCGAAGCTTGGAAAAAAGCCGCCGAAGAACTTATATGTCAGAAGAAAATCGTTCAGGCTTATGTTATGGACCAAATATTTGATAAAATGAGAAACGGAGAAGCTGTTTTAGCACCCTACTATTCCGGAGACGCAGCTACGCTTCTTAAAACAAATCCTAGCATTGGATTTGTAATTCCTAAAAACGGAACAAATAAGTTTATAGATTCTATGTGTATTCCAAAAAGTTCCGCACATAAAACTCAAGCGGAAAAGTATATAAATTTTATGTGTGAACCTGAAATAGCTTTAGCCAATGTAGAAAAAACAGGGTATTCTACTCCTCACAAAGAAGTTTATAAGAGACTAAGTGAAGATGTAAAAAATAATAAAATATTTTATCCTGATGAAGAAGTTATAAATAACTCTCAAGTATTTGTTAATCTTCCTAAAGATATAAACGTACTCATGGACGAATTATGGGTAGAAGTAAAATCCGGGGGAATTTATACCGAACCATGGCTTTTGGTTGTAATTTTAGCTGTATTTGGTATAATATATTTATTGGCTGTTTTTATTAAGAAATTCAAGAGAAAGTAAAAAACGGAAAGGGATGTTTCCATGTTGAAGATAGAATTAAAAAATGGTTGTGTGAAGGAAGTGAGTGCAGGGACTACCCTTTTTGAAATAGCTAAAGGATTAGGTGGTAGTCTTTACAAAGATGTTTGCGTTGCTAAAGTAAATGGTGAAATTAAAGATTTAAAGTATGCAGTTGATAATGATTGTTCGGTAGAATTTTTAACTTTTGATTCCGAAGAAGGTAAGAAAACTTACTGGCATACTACTTCTCATATTCTTGCTCAAGCTGTTTGCAGATTGTTTCCCGGTACTAAATTTGCGATAGGGCCGGCCATAGCCGAAGGATTTTATTATGATTTTGATTTTGAAAATCCTATTAGTGATGATGATTTGGGTAAAATAGAATCTGAAATGCAAAAAATCATAAAAGAAAATCTCAGTATAGAAATTTTCACAATGGGTGAAGAAGATGCCATCAATTTTATGCGTGAACGTAATCAACCGTACAAAATAGAACTTATAGAAAAACACAAAAACGATGGTGCTTTGATTTTCCGCAAGCAAGGGGAATTTGTGGATCTTTGCGGCGGAACTCACATGATGTCTACGGGATGCATAAAATCTTTCAAGTTAATCGCTTGTGCGGGTGCTTACTGGAAAGGCGACTCTAAGAATAAAATGCTTACGCGAATTTACGGTATTTCTTTTCCGAAAAAATCAATGCTTGAGGAATATTTGCAAATTTTGGAAGATAGAAAATCTCGTGACCACAGAAAAATATGTAAAGATTTAAAACTGTTTATGACACATCCTTTGGTTGGTTCAGGTTTGCCGATATATCTTCCGGGAGGGGCAACTATCAGAAGAATTCTTGAAAGATATATTCAAGATAAAGAGCTTGAACTCGGGTATAATCATGTATATACTCCAAGTTTGGCGTCTACGGATTTGTACAAAATAAGCGGACATTGGGATCACTATAAAGACGACATGTTCCCGGTTATGGAGATGGAAAACGAAAGTATGGTTTTGCGTCCGATGAACTGTCCTCATCATATGCTTGTCTATAAAAATGAATTGCATTCGTACAGAGATCTTCCGATAAGAATCGGCGAACTTGCTCATGATTTCAGATATGAAAATTCCGGTGCTGTATGCGGTTTGGAAAGAGTAAGGCAAATGTGTCAGAACGACGCTCACATATTTGTAAGGCCTGATCAAATAAAAGACGAAATAGGAAATGTACTGAGATTAATTTTTTCAGTTTGGAAAGATGACTTTGGGTTTGATAAGTTTGAAGTAAGGCTTTCTTTAAGAGATAAAGAAAACAAAGACAAATATATTGACAACGATGAAATGTGGGAAACCGCCGAAAGTCAACTTAGGGAAATACTTACAGAGTTGAAAATTGATTTTTACGAAGCAAAAGGCGAAGCTGCTTTTTACGGCCCGAAAATAGATATTCAAATAAAATCCGCTTTAATGCACGACGTCACTATTCCAACATGCCAGCTTGATTTTGCATTACCTGAAAGATTTAATTTGACGTACATTGGAAAAGACGGTCACGAACACAGACCTGTAGTTATTCACAGAGCAGTGCTTGGTTCATCCGACAGATTTATTGCATTTCTTTTAGAAGAAACCAGAGGAAATTTACCGTTGTGGCTCGCTCCCGAGCAAATAAGAATTTTGCCTATAAGTGAAAACTTCTTGGATTACGCCGAAACAGTTGCCGAAAAGCTTAAAAAAGTTGGCAAATTCAGAGTTTCTGTAGATTCTAAAAACGAAAAAATAGGAAAGAAAATACGTGAAGCACAGTTAAACAAAATTCCTTACATGGTGATTGTGGGACAAAAAGAAGTGGAAAATAATGAAATTTCCGTCAGAAGCAGAAAAAACGGCGATTTAGGTTCAATGTCTTTAGAA
>CABUYS010000002.1 GCA_902495835.1 uncultured Oscillospiraceae bacterium
CTCCGAATCCGGCTCCGCGTTCAGCTCCGGATTCAGCTCCGGATTCAGCTCCGGATTCAGCTCCGGATTCAGCTCAGCATCCAGCTCCGAATTCATTTACGGATTCAGAGCTTGGTGTTATGAATATCGTGCCATAAGACTTAAAACTCAGTAAAATTGAAAAAATTAGAATTATCAATATCACAAAACAGTTATTACAAATTATACGTAACAATTTTGTATTTCATCCTAACAAATTTACAAAAACATTAGCACAAACTTAGTGCAGCCATGGATAGGAAAAATAACATAATGAAATTACCATAGTTGATATTTCGACTCTATGAACAAAAAAATCATAAAAAAGTTTAATTTATCGCAACTCAAATTCAAAGATTTGGGTTGCATTTTTATTTTTGTATGATATAATATAATTTGTAAGTGGACGTTTAGCTCAGCTGGTAGAGCATTCGCTTGACGTGCGAAGGGTCAGCGGTTCGAGTCCGTTAACGTCCACCAAATTTTTATTTACAGAGCTCCCGTTGTAAGGGGGCTATATTTTTATTTTTTTGGAGAAAATTACATGACTTTTAATATTATTACTTTTGGATGTAAAGTAAATCAATGCGAATCAGAAGATATTTGTGCTTCGATGGTTCAGAAAGGTTTTAGTTTTAAGGAGAACTTGGAGGATGCCGAAATAGTTATAATAAATTCCTGTACGGTAACTGCAGAAAGCGATCGTAAACTTCGGCAAACTATCCACCGTGTAAAAAGAGTCAACAAAGAGTGTGTTGTTGTTCTAACTGGTTGTATGCCTCAAGCTGAACCCGATATTGCGTCTAAAATTGAGGGTATTGACATAGTGATTGGCAACAAAGACAAGATGCTTTTACCGAATATGATAGAAAATTATTTAAAAAATCCGCACAAAGTATTCAAAATAGAACCTATTAAAAATGTTGTTAAATTTGAAAAATCAAATATAAATCATTCTCCGAATCGCTGTCGTGCTTTTTTGAAGATTCAAGACGGTTGCAATAGATTTTGCAGTTATTGCATAATACCTTATGCTCGAGGAAGAGTACGTTCTAAACCTTTAGAGCAAATCGAAAAAGATGTTGGTATGATTTCCGCTAACGGATATAAAGAAATTGTCCTCGTCGGTATAAATCTTTCATCTTACGGAATGGATATAGGATGTGACCTTTATGATGCGGTAAATACTGTTGCTAAATTTTCGGGAATTGAAAGAATTAGGTTAGGTTCTCTTGAACCTGATTTAATGACGGATGATCTAATAGATAAGCTTTCTTCAGAACCTAAAATTTGCCCTCAATTTCACTTATCTTTGCAAAGTGGTTCGGATAAAATTTTAAAAAGCATGAGAAGACGTTATACTCGTCAAGAGTACTTAGACGTTGTTAATAAACTAAGAATTAAGTTTAAAAATGCAACTTTTACGACTGACATTATGGTTGGTTTTCCGGGTGAAACCGAATCAGATTTTGAGGATACTTTAAAAGTTATAGGGGAGGCCAAATTTTTAAAAGTTCACGTATTTCCATATTCGCAGAGACCCAATACTCCTGCGGCTGATATGAAGAATCAAATAGATAAAAGCATTAAATCTCAAAGAGTAAAAAAAGTTATTGAAATTTCTGAAAATTGTAGTAGAATCGTTCTTGAAGGATTTTTGAAAAACTATTCAAAAGTGCTTTACGAAACAGTGGACAAAAACGGTCTTTACGAAGGATATACTCCAAATTATATTTTAGTTAAAAGCAATTCTAACGAAGATGTTAGGGGTAAAATTGTTGATACATATCTTTCGGATATAAAAGAAAATTTTGTTCAGGGGTTATTTAAACAGTCTGACTGTGAATAATACTATTAATAAGATAATTTAAAGGAGAGAGTAAAAATGGAAAAAGAATTAAACATTAATAATATTGAAGAAGAGCTTAAAAACATTTCTAAACCCGTCATAATTGATTTTTTTGCTTCTTGGTGTGGGCCGTGTAAAATGCTTAGTCCTGTTTTAGAGAAAATTTCTTCAAAATTCGGGGACAGTATTGAAATTATTAAAATTGACATAGACGAATATCCTGACATTGCGAATAAATATGAAATTATGTCTGTTCCTACTTTGATGTTCTTTTTAAACGGCGAACTTTTGCGTCGCGAAACAGGTTTTGTTCCGGAAGAAAAGATTTTGGAAATGATAAAATCTGATTTTTGTGTAAGTTCAAAGTGTTAAAGCTGTATATCTGACGAGGTGTAAAAATGACATATGATATTATCGTAATAGGAGGCGGCCCGGCAGGGATTACCGCCGCTGTTTACGCCGCAAGAGCCGGACTTAAAGTGGTTATTGTTGAAAAGAATATTTATGGCGGACAAACGTCCATCATAGAAAATATTGAAAATTATCCGGGATTTATTAAAATTTCAGGATTTGATTTTGCGAATGCTCTTTACGAACAAGCAACAAATTTAGGAATAGAATTTATTTTTAAAGAAGCCGTTGAACTTAATTTTGTAAACGAAACAAAAGAAGTGGTTTTTTCAGGAGGAGAAAAAATTTATTCAAAGGCGGTTATTGTTGCTAACGGTCTTAAACGCAGAAAATTAGGTTGCGCGGGTGAAAAAGAATTTTCAGGAAAAGGCGTTTCTTACTGTGCTACATGTGACGGAGCTTTTTTCAAAGGCAAATCGGCTATTGTTGTTGGAGGAGGAAATACAGCACTTGAAGATGCTTTGTATCTTTCTAAAATTTGCAAAAAAGTCACTTTAGTTGTGAGGAAAAATAATTTTAGAGCAGAGAAAATTTTATCAGACGCCGTAAAAAGTAATTCTAATATAGACATAATGTTTGAAAGTTCGGTAAAAGAAATTACGGGAGATAAAGTTGTAAATAAAGTAATTTTGGAAAGTGCCGGCGAAGAAAAGATTTTATCTGTAGACGCTGTGTTTATTGCGATAGGATATCAGCCGAATAATGAAATGTATCGCGGTAAGATAGACATGGATGAAAAAGGCTATTTTTGCTGCAAAGAAGACTGCAAAACCAATGAACCGGGAATTTATGTCGCGGGAGATTGTAGAATTAAGCCTTTGCGGCAAATCGCAACAGCTGTATCGGACGGAGCTGTCGCAGGCAATGCTGCTGCTGCATATGTTCAAAATCATATAAAATAATAATTCTGTTAAAACGGAGCTGTTTGGAGGTTTATTAAACTTTCAAGCAGCTTTTTATTTTTGCATTAAATGTATGCTTTTGCTAATAATATTTAAAAGTCAAAGCAAAACTGTTGTTATTATATATATTTGTGTTGAAAACAAAAAATCAAAGTGATATAATCTATTTTAAGAATATTTCATATTAAAATATATTTTAGATATTAAAAAAAGTTGTATATTTACAAAATTAATTAAAGAATGGTGATGTGTATGAAAAAATTTTTTACTTCAGGCAAATTCGGAATAAAAAACAAAAAATTTGCAAGCATTTTGGATGCTCTGTTGGGCTGGTCTTTTTTTGTTGTCTCATGCTGCACGGCACTTTTCTTGTGCTTTTATGCTTCTGGCAGTGATGACGTTGCTTATGCGGATTCTAATTCCGACGAATGCATAGTAGAATTATATGGTTTTTATAATGATACGAAAATTACAGACGCTTTTAGTAATGTTTTAATTTATGGTAAAGTGCCATCTACCTTAGGGGGGGTGTATCGTGTAAAGAAAAATACTAATGTTAATTTACAATTCACACTTAAAACAGGGTATATTTTTGACAAAGATTCCGATGAAAAGGTTCAGATTAATTATGCTATTATTTTGGATGGGATGGATCCCGTGTGGACTCCTAATGATTATTATGAAGATTTAACATCTGAGAGTGAAAGGCGAAACCTGCATCCTTCTGAAACGGTGAAAATTTTTATACATCCGGAAGAAAACGATGACAGAATTGACGTTAGAGCTTTTATAAAACCGGATAGATTTACAGTAAAATTTGTAAGTGAAAAAAATGATTTTAACGATAATGGTTGTATAAAAAGTGATGTAGCGAGTATAAAGGTTACGTCAGGAGGGGGAACTGATGGAACAAAAATATATTTTGAATATCAACCGTATGTTAACTATTCAATTACTCTTAAAGATGGTTATAGAGTTTGTAAAGGTGAGTTTATAAAGACATATTTGGTGGATAGTGGTGGTAATAATTCTGAAATAAAAGCAGATAGTGACGGCAATTTTTCTATTTCTTTTGATTACGATACGATAGGAAAGTACAAAAATAGTGATATTGAAATTTTAGTTACCGGGATAAGATTGTCCTCAGAAAGTTCAATAAGAATTGAAACAGATCAAGGACAAGGCGAATCCGTGCCCTATTTTGATTTTATTAGTTATTATAATCTTACAGTTAAAGAGTGGGGTCAGTTAAACGATAACGGTGAGGATTTTTACACACAACAAAGTGCTCAGAATGGTAAAATTGAAAACTTGTATATGAACATAAATCAGGGCTATATAATCGAAAACTATAAAGTAGAGTACCGTAAAGGTTCGGAAATTAATTGGTTACCTTATGATAATGTTATAATAGAGAATGTTTATAGCGGGACTTACAATAATCATCCTCCAAGAAGGCTTGTGGTTAAGAATTTTGATCTTGAAGACGATGTAGTTTTCAAAGTTAGTGGTATAGAGTTCGATCAATACAACATTCGTTTTTATGATGGTGTTGTTAGTGATAAGTCTTTACAATTGAATGAAACAACTGAAGAAGGTGGCAAAGAACGTGTTAAGGTTTTTAGAGATGCGGAAGGTAAGTCATTAACACAATCGGATATGGATGCGTTAAGTATAAAATTTAACACACCTGTTTATTTTAAAATAGAGCCGCAAGGTAATTACAGTTTAAGTAGAATATCAGTCTATATTATGAAGAAATATGGTGATAAACAAGAATTAAAACCGTGTGGTGAAGAAGAGGGAAAAAATCGTATAGGATACTATAAAATCCACTTAGATAGCAGTAACATTGAGGATTTTGGCGGGAAAAATGGTGGCGACCCTAAAGACTATTTTAAAGACTATATTCAAATAGTTGTTGAAGGTATTAGCGTAAATTGTGTTAATATTAATTGGACTCCTTATTTTGGTATTAATTACGGTGATTTTTTTAAAAATGTTACGGTTAGTTGTAAAGGAGAAAATGATTCGATTGAACAGGAAATGTCTCCTCCTTCCGGACAATGGAATTACAAAAACTATTTATTTGAAAATGTTCTAATAGGTAGTGATAGAACCGCAACAATAAAAATTAAACTTGATAGATGGTATAAGTTTATTAATAATACGGATTATGAAGCATTAATTTCTGAAGTTACCCCTGGCGAAGTTACTGAAAAAAGTTTAGAAAAAAGAGAAGATGTTATAGAAGCATTCGGTTACGAAGATTGGCAAAAAAGTAATACAGCATTGGATGTGGCGGTTTTTAAAATAAAAGTTCCGAAATATATTAAAGAAGCTGACGAGGGTGAAAATGGTAAAAAAATTGTACATGTTCAGTTTGACCCTACACAGGACAGTAGCGAATTAATTGAAGGATATAACAAATGTAGTATAGAATTTACAAACGAAGAAGTAGGTTTAACACTTAAAAAACTTAATGCTACCTCAGAAGGAAATAAGTTTACTGCGTCTGAAACTCCAGATACCGATAAAAAATTTTCTAACATAGTATTTGAAGAACCTAATTATTTTCTTGTAGAAGCAGATGGTTTTAAATGTTCTCTCGGAGAAAAAGTTAGAGTAAATGGGAGTTTTGCAAACTGTGAATTCGTAGATAATGCGATTGTAAACAACGTTGCAATTAATCCAAATCAGAGGGTTGTTCGTGTTACAATCAACGACCAGTCAGATAATTACTATCCCGGACTTCCTGCCGAGGTTAAGATTGGTGGCGTCATAGTCGAGGACAGATTTGCTATGATTGATGGAATAAACACCGAAGCGATAAAAGAAGCGGATATTACTGAATTTAAAAAATTTGAACCTAATTTAGACGCCCCTATAAAAAACTCTAAGACAAAAATATCTACTGGCTACGGTAATCCTTTATCGTTTGTTATAAGGCCGGCTTCTGGATATTCTTTTCCAAGTGTTGGTAAGGATAATATAAAAGATATATTATCGGTTTATGAAATTAAGAAAGATAGCAGTGGAATTAATCCTGACGAGGAAGAAAATTTGATAAATGATTACGTGGAAAGCGGAAAGCTTGTATTCGAGAACTTGGGTAGTAGTCTTGAAATAAGAATAGCCAGTATGGTAGATAACATATATATAATTGTTAACTCAACCCCTGATAAAGTTCCTATTAACTTTAAGCAATCCGAAGGAATGGAGTATTTTAAAGTAGACGAAGAAAAAGTCGGTGAAGTAAACGAAGAAAAAATTGGCGATCAACTTAGAGGTACTGTTACTATTGACAAAAGCAAAGACTATAAATTTGCCGTAAAAGTTTTGGACGGATATGATTTTCAAAGCCTTAAAGTGTTTAGTAACGAAGTGGGTATAAGCGAAAGCGGTACTTTAGAGCAAGAAGGAATAAAGTACCATGTGTACACGTTGCTAAACGTCGAAAAGTACACTAATATTACGGCTTCTGTGGAAAAGCTGAAATGTAAATTGACTTTTACAAAACCTCCTGTTGGTGCCTACTACACTAAATCAGGTTCCGACAAAGAAATAACAGAACAGTTTACGGAAGATGGTATTTTATATGGTTCAAACTTTTCGTTTAGAGTAAAACTTAAAGATGAATATAATCAGTCAAAACTAACGGTCAGAGCACATGGTAATGAAGTTCAGCCTTTATCGGATGATACGTATACAATCTATAATATAACTGAAGACGGAACAATAAGTATTGACGATAATATTAAGCTTAATAATTACACAGTAAACTTTGAGTCAAGCGATAGGGCTGAATATATTTTAGAAGGCAGTAATGGAAAAATAAAAAATGTTGAGTATGGCGGAAATTGTAAATTCAAAGTCAGAGCAAAAACAGGATACAAACTAGGCGAAAATATAGCAGTTAACTGCGTTGGAGCTTCAGGTTCGGAATCATTGACAGGTAAAAAAGTTTCGGGTTCGGGAAATGATATAGTTTACGAATATGAAATAGGAAATATTACGGAGAACAAAACTATTTCAGTATCCGGCGTTGAAGATTTATTTTATAATATTAAATTGCAAGACGTAGAAGGCGTAACATACATTAATGATACGGGATCAGTCATATCGGGAACTCATAAAATTGCATACGGAAAAAATTTTGAATTCAGTGTAAATGTAGACGATGCTTATGACGACTCGATTCCCGGAATGTTTATAATAGTCAACGAAGGTAAAAGTATGGGTGTTTCGGCTCAAAAACTGTCTTCTGGCAAATATGTCATACCAAATATAACCCAGGATATTACGGTAAGAGTTGGAAACATACGTAAAAACAGGTATACTGTTACATTTACGAAAACCGAGGGAATAGATTATTACGACACAAACGGAAAAATCATTACCGGAGACACCGAAGTTGAGCAAAACGATTCGATAAGCTTTAAAGTTTCGCTTTACCCTGCTTACAGTGATTCAAAAATAACCGTTATGTTAGGTGATAAGGCTGTTACGGCAGATTCTTCCGGAGTGTACACTCTTACAGGCATTGATGAAAATAAAACAGTAACAGTTTTAGGCGTGGAAAAAAGCAAAGAAGCCGAACTTATAAATACTATTAACTCTTTGCCCAATCCCGTAAAAACTCTTGATGATGTAAATTTAGTTATAGAAGCTTCAAAAATTTACAATTCTTTAAGTGATGAAAAGAAAAAAGCTGTTACTAATTATGATTTATTGCAAAAACTTCAAGAGCAAGTCAAAGCATTTCATCACATAAGCAATGACGTAAAAGTCGAAGGGGTAGACTGGTATCTTAAATTGGTAGCTGTTCCTATTTCTTCAAGTACAGAAATATGTTCACGAATTTACGAAAAATTAAATTCAGAATATATACTCTCTTTGTATGATATCTATTTATGGGACACGCTTACCGATAAGAGATACACTTTGCCTTCGGGTACAACGGCCGTAATAAGCATTCCTACTCCGGATATGACTTATTTTAATAAGCCTACAGGTATACACGAAAATGACGGTGGAAAAATAGATTATCTTTCACTTACATTTGATGGAGGAAGAACTACATTTGAAGCCGTTACATTCAGTCCCTTCGGCGTGATAGCAAATCGTTCTTCAACTCCGGGTCGTTCTTCTCTTTTAGATGCGGTTGATGCAAACGTTGACTTGATTAAAGATTTTGCTTTGTCAAGTTTTGGAGGAAATTCTTCCGACAAGAGCGGAATTAGTGAAAGCGCTATATTTGACGATACAAATTCCGATTTACAAATCGGTTCGGAAGATGGCGTTGAAGGGAATATAAGTGAAAAATACAAAAGCAGAAACAACAAGGTTACTGCAAGAGGAAGCGCTCTGAGATTAATTTTGGTATTGATGATAATCGTTTTAATTGCACTTGCTTTATGGATACTATACAAACGAAGGAATGAAATGAAAAAATCTAAAAATAATAAAAACTCTTAATATAGTTGATAAATATTTTCGATAGTATTATAATGAACTTAATAATTCGAGAAAGTGTGAGTTAAGATTATATCTTATAACATTAAAAATTTGAGAAGCAAGTCCGGATACACGCAAAAACAAGTGGCCGATATGTTGGGATTGGATCGGTCCACTTACTCTTATTACGAATTGGGTAAAATTAAACCTGATATAGCTACGATAATGAAACTTGCGAGTATATTTGACGTTCATTATACGGAAATACTTGAATCTGAAGAGCATTCATCGCTTTCGGACAGTTTTTTCGGGGATAGAAGAAGTTTAATGAATAAAAAAAGTGAAAAAATGACATTTGAAAGAGTTACTCAAGAAGAAAAGGAATTTTTAATCGCCTTTAGAAATTTGTCTAAAGGCGACCGTAAGGAAACTCTTGAATTTATGGATTTAAAAACTCACATGTAAAAATTTAAGTTTTTATAGTTTTAAAAATTGTTCTAACATTTTGTAAAATACATCTTTAAAATTTATTTCATCAGTCGAGTCGGATGTTGTGATATCACAAGTGTACAATAAATTGTCATTTTGTAGATATTTCACTTCTCCGACTTTTTGATTTTTGTTAACAGGAGCGGTTAATTCTTCTTCTAAAGTTATTTTCGAAGAAATATTTTTAGAATTATTTTTAAGCATTAAAATTGACTTTAACGGAGTTGATTTTATGCCGACTTCTTTAATCATTCCATTTTTAACTTTTATGGAAGAGGGAACGGCTGCTTCTTCAGGCGAAACTTTTATAAATTCAGAAAATCCGTAGTCTAGCAACGATTTAACTTCTTTAAATCGTTCGTTGGGATTTTTTGCCCCTAATATTACGGCTATAAGTTTAACTCCGTTTCTTTCTACTGTAGCACAAATACAGCTTCCGGCTTTTTCGGATGTGCCTGTTTTGAGCCCTGTGCTTCCTGGATATGTTTTTAATAGTTTGTTTGTGTTGACAAGTTGAGTGCTCCCATTTCTTATGTGATCAATCCAAGTTGCACAGTATGGAATTATACTTTTATGATTAATTAATTCTCGTGACATTACCGCTATATCATACGCACTTGATACATTTCCGTCTTCATCTTCACCAACTGCATTTTTAAATATTGTATTTTGCATGCCGAGCTGATTTGCTTTTTCGTTCATTTTAGCAACAAATTTTCCTTCTGAGCCTTCTGTGTGTTCTGCCAAAGCTATGGAAGCGTCGCTTGCCGATACCATGGAAATTGCTTTTAAAAGGTCTTTTACACTTAAATTTTCGCCTGATTTAAGCCATACATTTGCGCCTGAACACGAAGAAGCATTATCACTGATTGATATATTATCGTGTTCTTCAAGTTCTCCGTTTTCGATTGCTTCTATAATTAAAAGTTCATTCATTATTTTCATTAAAGACGCCGCACTGCACACTTCTCTTGAGTTTTTTTCAAATAAAATTCTCCCGGTCTCTTGATCCATTAACACAGCGTGCGGAGATTCTATATCAAAATTCTGTGTTGATTGCTCGGCAAAGACCGTAAAAGGGAATACAAGCATTGAAATTATCAAAATTATTGAAAATTTATTTTTAATAATAATTACCACCTCGTAGTAAGCTTTTTGTTTTCAATATTATGATAAAATTTAAACTTGTATTCCGAAAATAGCAGTAGATGTTTGTCGGAAATAGAAATTTTTGTTTTTAGTTTTTGTGATAAGTTATTTTAAGATATAAATTTGTTATAAAAAAGTTTTTGTTATAGTGCTGAAGTTTTTGAGTTGTTTTATGTAAACAGTAAAAAACGCCGTTTTTAGCAGAAATTTTTATAATGAGGTTTTATCCAAATAAAGTGAGTGAAGTGTACTTAAAAAACCGAGTGTTATGCACGCGAGATTAAACTTTAAGTATTTTAGTATAGTGATGAAATTTAAAGTAAAAGAAAGTTGTCGCTTATGCTGCAAAATTTATTATGCAGCAAATGGTTATGCAAGTATCATATAAATATTACTAGGAGAAAAACAATAAAAAATTTGTAGGGAAAAGGAATAGAGTTAACAAAAAGGTGTGTGATGTCAAATTTATACATTCGCTGTTATCAGTAGCGCCAAAATACAGTGTATCACAAATTATGAGATACCTAACAAAATTCGGTGATGACAATTAGAAAAGCACGAAAATTTAAAGTATAAATTTGGGAACGGACATTTTGGGCAGAAAGGTATTACGTCAATACAGTAAGATTAAATTCTGCAATGTATATTAAAAAGAGAATCAAATTATATACAACCTTAAAACTAAAAAAATATTTAATTGTGGGAAGTAGTAAGTCTTCTTCGGTTTGAACTCAGTGAAAGCCATTCGTCTTAAGATGTCTGACACTCTTTTACATATTATAGAACTTTTCATACTGTAAGATTAAGCACTGTGACGTATATTAAAAAGAGAATCAAATTATATACAACCTTAAAACTAAAAAATATTAAAGTTAGCAAGTAGTAAATCTTCTTCGTTTTTAACACAGTGAAAGCCATCTGTCTTGAGATGGCTGACATTTTTTTACGTCTTATATAAATTTTCCGTACCACGTTTTTTAGTTGTGATTACGATTTAGAATATTCCGGAAATTTTTCCTTCCGAATCCACATCAATCTTGTATGCGGCGGGCTCTTTGGGTAAGCCCGGCATTTTTAATATTTTACCTGTAAGAACTACAATAAATCCTGCTCCGTTTGACAAAGTTACATCTTTTACCGTTATTTTGAAATTTTTGGGATTTCCTAATTTAGAAGCGTCGTCCGAGAGAGAATATTGCGTTTTTGCTATACAAATCGGCAAATGGCTTTTTTTGAGTTTGTTTATTTCGTTTATTGATTTTTCTGCGTCTTCGGTATAAATTACATCATCTGCTCTGTATATTTCTTTTGATATTTTTAATATTTTTTCTTTGATTGAAATTTTTTCGTCATATATAAAAGAAAAATATGATTTTTTCTCACATAGCTTCATTACCAAGTCAGCTAAATCGGAAGTTCCTTCTCCGCCTTTTAAAAATGAATTCGAAATTGAAAATTTACAATTTTTTTCTTCGCAGTATTTTTTTATATAATCAATTTCTTCTGTAGTATCGCTTTCAAACTTGTTTAAAGTTACAACCACAGGTACTCCGTATTTTTTCATGTTTTCTATATGAACGCCAAGATTATCAATGCCTTTTTCAAGGGCAGTCATATTTTTTAATTTTAAATTTTGTACACTTTCTCCGCCGTTATATTTTAAAGCTCTTAAGGTGGCTACTATTACTATGCACTGAGGGCGAATATTTGCGACTCGGCATTTTATATCTAAAAATTTTTCCGCACCTAAATCCGCTCCGAACCCGGCTTCAGTAATGCAGTAATCTCCCAGTTTCATGGCCAATTTTGTTGCTCTTACTGAGTTGCATCCGTGAGCAATATTGGCAAAAGGGCCTCCGTGTATAATTACGGGACTGTGTTCGATTGATTGAACTAAGTTTGGATTTATTGCATCTTTCAAAAGTGCAGCCATTGCACCGTTTACATTTAAATCTTTTGCGTATATGGGATTTCCTGAAAAAGAATATGCAACGAGAATATTTCCAAGCCGATTTCTTAAATCAGTTAAATCTTCCGATAAACAAAGTATGGCCATTACTTCGGAAGCGACAGTTATTACAAAACCATCTTCTCTTGGAATACCGTTTGCTTTTCCGCCCAATCCTATTGTTATATTTCTTAAAGAGCGGTCATTAATGTCAAGGCAACGTTTTACGAGTATTCTTCGAGGGTCTATTTTAAGGACATTCCCTTGTTGAAGGTGGTTATCTATAATTGCACACAAAAGATTGTTGGCAGAGGTTATTGCATGCATATCTCCCGTAAAATGAAGATTAATTTCGTCCATTGGTAAAACTTGAGAATATCCTCCGCCCGTAGCTCCTCCTTTTATGCCGAATACAGGGCCTAATGAAGGTTCTCTTATTACAGTTACGGCTTTTTTGCCTTTTAAATTTATCGCCTGACCCAAACCGATGGTTACTGTGGTTTTTCCTTCGCCCGCGGGAGTGGGATTGATTGCGGTAACTAAAATTAATTTCCCGTCAGGTTTGTTTTTCAGTCTTTCAAAAGCTTTGTTGTTTATTTTGGCTTTATAGTTTCCATAAAGTTCCGTTTCGTCGGGATTTAATCCCAATTTTTTTGCAATTTCTGTTATTGGCTTTAAATTTGTTTGATTTGAAATTTCTATATCACTAAGCATCTTAAAACTCCTTTTGAATATATAATATAAAAATAATGTTGAAAAAATTGTTGAATATGTTAAAAAGATTTCTAAATGATACAACTCTATTTAAAATTAATAAAAAATTGTGTCAATTATATTGTTGAGCATAGTATGTCCCATTTATCAAAAAAAATTCAAATATCGTAAAATTTTATACTTTTAAACCCATTTAAACACCAAAGTTTAAATGGGCTTTATAATTTATTGCTTTGCAAGATTTTTTATTAATGAGAAAATATTTTTAAGTGAATCTGATTTATCAAAATTAGTGCAATTATACTTCATGGAGTTTAATTTTTCGGGATTTGATAACAATTCTCCTATAGTTTGAGCTACATTTTCTGAAGAATTAAGCTTTATTGCCATATTTTTACTTACCAAAAAATCTGCATTTTCTTCTTCTTGACCCGGTATCGCGTCATACAAAGCCATAGGTAAGTTGCATGCCAATGCTTCGCTGACTGTAAGTCCTCCCGGTTTTGTGAGTATTAAATCCGAAACGTTCATATATTTTTCCACTTCGTCCGTAAAGTATATAAGACGGGTATTTTTGAAAGACTGATTGCTGCTTATTTTGTTTTGATATCTTTTTATGAATTTCATGTGTTTTAGCTCGGGAGCTTTTTCGGAAATTTTTGCAAGTATTTTATTTTTGATTTTTGATTTTTTTCCTGAAATAAGGTTTTGCATATTTTCATATAATTTTTTGTTTTTGCCTGTAATTATAATTATCTGAAATTCTGTTTTTATTGATTGAAGGTCGCTGTAAATTTTTTCAATATTTGCCAAACCGCAGCTTCCCGCCATTATGAGGATTGTCGGGATACCGTCTTTTAAATTTAATTCATTTAATAAATCTTTTTTGTTTTTATGATAAAAAAACGCGTCGTCTACAGGTATTCCGAATGGGTGTATTTTATTTGCTTGTACATCCATGTCAATCATCGGAGATATCATTTCTTCATTTGCTACCACATAATCGTCAACATAAGGATTTATCCATGTTCGGTGAGGGGCATAATCGGTCATTATGCAAACGAGGGGTGTATTTATTTTTTTGTGTTTTTTAAGTTTGGAAATCATTTCGGTTGTAAAAGGGTGAGTCGTTACGATAACATCAGGGCTATGAGATTCCAACAGCGGAATAAGTTTGTTGCTTATAAGGCTGTTGGTTTTTCCTATAATGTTATTAATTGTTTTTTTATTGGAAGACTTGTACATAACTTTCCAAAGCAAAGGATTTTTTGTTGCGACGTATTCGTATATTTCAGTAACTGTTTTGTTTAAAAACGGACTTATATATTCAATTGCGTCTATAACAACCGCCGTTTCGTTATTTGAGTTTATATAATCTTTAAGTGCATTTGCGGCACTCATGTGTCCACCGCCTGTGGAAGCCGATAATATTACAATTTTCAAATTTGTACCTCTTCAAAGTTAATTTCGGGATTAATCGGTAAAGACATACCGAAAGTTGTTTTGTTTGTTAATCTGTATCCTCTTGAAAAATCGCTTGCGGTCATTCTTTTTTTGCCTTCTATTTGCACTTCCAAAAGTTCCAGGGAAGTGTTGTTTCCACATCCGACTATAAGCGGATCGGTAGAAATAACTTTTCCCGGATAATATGAACGATAGGTAGATATTCTTGTTTTATATATTTTAAAATTTTTGCCTCTCAAAAGAGTGTGGGCTATAGGCCAAGGATTTGAACCGCGAACCAAGTTATGAATCTCTTGAGCGGTTTTTTGCCAATCTATATCTCCTGTGATTTTATCAAGAGGAGGAGATAGTGTTGCTTGACTGTCATCTTGTTTGATTCTTTCAAGGGTTCCGTTTTCAAGTTCTTTTAAAGTTTTTATAAGTAAATCTGCTCCGATTACGGAAAGCCTTTTTTTGAGTTCTTCGGATGTTTCGTCTCCGTTTATCGAAACTTTACTCTGAAGAAGTATATCGCCTGTATCTAATCCCTCGTCCATGAACATAGTTGAAATTCCTGTAACTTTATCACCGTTTATAATGCTCCACTGAATAGGTGCCGCTCCGCGATAACGCGGCAGAAGCGAACCGTGAACATTTATGCATCCGTATTTGGGCATGTCTATTATATTTTTAGGAAGAATTTTTCCGTAAGCTACGACAACTATTGCATCGGGATTTAAGTTTTTGATTAAATCGTAAGTTTCGCGTATTTTCAATTTTTCGGGCTGAAAAACTTGTAAACCGTGTTCCTGTGCAAAAACTTTCACGGGAGGGGGAGTAATAATTCTTTTCCTTCCTTGAGGCTTATCGGGTTTTGTGAATACGGCACAGATGTCGTAGTTTTCTTCAATAAGTTTTTCAAGAGAGGGAAGGGCAAATTCGGGAGTGCCCATAAATATAATTCTCAAAATAATTTCACCTCAGTAATAAATTAAACATTTTCTGATTTTGCTTCATAGTATTCTTCAAGAGTTAAACCGCTTGAATAAAGATAATTTGCAAGTTCTTCTCCGACATATCTTATATGCCAGGGTTCGAATTTCATCTCGGTTATGGATTCTTTTCCTTTGGGATACCTTAAAATAAATCCGAATTTCGGCAAAACGGAGTGAAGCCAAGCGGTTTGTTCATTTATTTCACCGTTTTTGTCAAGGGCAATTCCTGCCCATTTTCCGTTTCTGAAAATGTCACAGTCTAACGCAAGTCCCGTATTGTGTTCGGAGTAACCGGGAATACATGCACTTTTTTTAGCGAATTCCAAACCGTTTTTTCTCACAAAATAATTATATTTTGTTTCTTGCTGTTTAAGAGATAAATAACCACTGGTAATTCCCAGTATTACGCCGTTTTCTTTTGCAAATTTTCTTAATTTTTCAAATTGCTCGGCTGTTTTTTTCTCAAGGAAAGTAGCTTTTTCGGTTATTCCGAAAGTTTTATAAACAATTTCATTGTTTTTTATGGGGTCAACTTCAACTATTTGGGGAATAATTGTATTTTTGAGATATTCTTCATCCAGCTTGTGAGTTTTATTTACTAAAATTTGATAATTCATAACAAAACATTCTCCTTTCTTGTATCGCAAATAAAAAACAGTATTTGGAATTTATAATAATAGATTTATAAAATAATTTCAATAATATCATGATAAGGCATTCAAACGTTTGATATACATTATAGTTTTGTAGTATAATTAAAATCAGTAAAAAGCTGTGAGAGGATGTTTTATATGTTCAGTAGATTAGAATCTGCAGAAAAAAGATATGAAGAAATAAACCAAAGTCTTTGTGATGCCGAAATAATAGCAGACCAGAATAAATACAAAGCTCTTATGAAAGAATATAAGAGTCTTACACCTGTAGTCGAAAAGTATAGAGAGTATAAAAAAGAAGAAGAAAATTTAAATGAAGCAAAAGAGATTTTATCTGAAAGCGGATCAGATAAAGATTTAAAAGAAATGGCTGAAGCCGAAATGGAATCCGCAAAAGAAAACATTGAAAAAATTTCAGAAGAGCTCAAAATACTTTTGCTTCCTAAAGACCCCAACGATGAGAGAAACGTAATAATAGAAATAAGAGGAGGTGCAGGCGGAGAAGAAGCGGCACTTTTTGCGGGAGCACTGTTTAGAATGTACAATATGTACGCTCAAGAACGCAGATGGAAAGTCGAAATTCTTAATTCAAACGAAACTCAACTCGGAGGGTTTAAGGAAATAAGTTTTATGATTTCAGGTGAAGGGGCTTATTCAAGGTTTAAATTTGAAAGCGGAGTTCACAGAGTGCAGAGAGTTCCCGATACGGAAGCTCAGGGAAGAGTTCACACTTCAACGGTTACCGTGGCGGTTCTGCCCGAGGCGGAAGATGTTGAAATAGACATCAATCCCGCGGATTTGCAAATTGATACGTACCGTGCAGGCGGAGCGGGAGGACAACACGTTAATAAAACGGAATCAGCAATAAGAATTACCCATATTCCTACAGGCGTCGTAGTTGAATGCCAAGATGAAAGAAGTCAATACAAAAATAAAGACAAAGCGATGAAAGTTCTTAAATCCAGGCTTTTGGAAGCCAAACGAGCAGAGCAAGATATGGCAGTAGCGGAAGAACGACGCATGCAAGTAGGAACAGGAGACCGTTCGGAGCGTATAAGAACTTACAATTATCCTCAAAGCCGAGTTACGGACCACAGAATAGGTCTTACTCTTTACCGCTTGGAAGATGTCCTCAACGGTGACCTTGATGAGATAATAGACGCTCTCATAACTGCCGACAGAGCGGCGAAACTTGCGGGAAACTCCTGATTTTTTACGTACTAAGTCAATGACTCGAAAGGAGTTAACGTGAATACTTTATATTTAAACAAAAGCCAAACCGATGAAGCTGCAAATATATTAAAAAACGGAGGAATTGTGGCAATTCCTACCGAAACAGTTTATGGCCTTGCTGCGAACGCTTTCAACGAATCGGCCGTTAAAAATATATTTAAAGCCAAGGGGCGTCCGTCAGACAATCCGCTTATTGTGCATATTTCAAAAATAAATGATATATTTAAAGTTGTATCTGAATTTCCTGAAAAAGCCCAAAAATTAGCTGAAAAATTTTGGCCGGGGCCTCTTACAATGATACTTCCGAAAAACGAAAACGTACCATATTGCGTTACAGGTGGTATGAATTCCGTTGCGGTAAGGTTTCCGAATCATGAAATCGCTCGAATGATCATAGAAAAATCTGGGGTTCCGCTTGTTGCACCTTCGGCGAATATTTCAGGTCGACCCAGTCCCACAAAATTTGAACACGTTGTAAATGATCTATCGGGAAAAGTTGACGCAGTGATAGATGGGGGAGATTGCAAAGTCGGAGTTGAATCAACTGTTTTATCTCTTTTAAATGAAACTCCGATTATACTTCGCCCTGGCCTTATAACTAAAGAAGAAATTTCAAAAGTTATAGGCAAAGTAGAAATAAGTCCTCTTGTCTTAAAAGCACCTGAAAAAGGCGAAAAAATTATTTCTCCCGGCATGAAATACAAACACTATTCTCCCGAAACTGAAGTTGTAATGATTAGCGGTTCTTCGGAAAATTATTCTCAATATGTTAATTCTAAGGATTCAGAAAATTCAGGAGCTTTGTGTTTTGAAGAAGACATACCTTTTTTAAAAGTTCCATATATATCTTATGGAAAAAGAAATTGTCCGGAAGAACAGGCAAAAAATTTGTTTGATTCTTTGAGAAAATCAGATAAATTAAACGTTGATACTGTTTATGCACATTTTGAAAGCGAAAACGAAGTATCTGCTGCAATTTGCAACAGACTCATCAGAGCTGCGGGATTTAAGTGGATAAAAGTTTAATCTTCCGAAATTTTTGGGGAGGAATTTTAGATAGTAATAAAAATAAATAAAGCTGTATTTGTTTCGGTTTCAGGATTTATAATTTTCGGTGTACTGATTTTTTTGGCTGCAGGCAGTTATGAACATCTAATGAAATCGTTTTATCCGATAAAATACGAATCAGAAGTAGAAACGACTGCAGTTGATTACGCAATTGAAAAAGAACTCATTTATGCTATAATAAAGTGTGAAAGCGGATTTGATAAAGACGCACATTCTCACGCCAATGCGATAGGCCTGATGCAAGTTACTCCGGACACATTCGAATGGCTCAAACTTTATACACATGAAAAAACGCTCAGTGTTGAAAGTTTAAAAAATCCCGCAGTAAATATAAGGTATGGTGCTCTTTTTATTTACCTTTTGCGTAAAAAATATAAAAACGATGAAGCTGTGTTGAGTGCCTATAACGCAGGGGATAATGTGGTTAAGCGGTGGATGTCCGATAAAAACATATCTTCTGACGGCGAAAATTTGGATTTTATTCCTTACAAGGAAACAAGAGATTACGTCAAAAGAGTCATTTCCGCAAAGAAATTTTACAAAAAACTATATTTCAAAAGATAAGGTGGTAGATTTTAATGGGCGAAAACAATAGCGAGTATAAAGCTCTTAAGAAAAAGCTTTGTTATGAAAGAAAAAACGGTGGTAAAATCTTAACCGACAAAGAATTGAAATTATGCGAAGAATTCAGCGTTGGGTATAAAGATTATCTCAACAAAGCGAAAACCGAAAGAGAAAATGTAAGTTTTGTATTAAAAGAAGCACAAAAACAAGGTTTTGTTCAGTTTGATAAAAATCATAAATATAATCCCGGCGATAAAGTTTTTGTAGTCAACAGAGAATGCGTAATAGCTTTGGCTGTAATAGGAAAACAAGGAGTAAAAAACGGAGTTAATTTATCAATTGCTCACATAGACGCTCCGAGACTCGATTTAAAACCAAACCCGGTTATCGAAACTAATGATTTTGCTATGTTTAAAACGCATTATTACGGCGGTATAAAGAAATATCAGTGGACTGCAATTCCGCTTTCTTTACATGGAAGAATAGTAAAAAATGACGGAACTTACGTCGATGTTTCAATAGGGGAAGATGAAAACGAACCCTGTTTCTGTATTACAGATTTGCTTCCGCACCTTGCAAGAGAGCAAATGGGCAAGAAGATGTCTGAAGCTATAAAAGGCGAAGATTTAAATGTAATGATAGGAAGTATGCCTTTTAAAGATGATGAAGGTTCTGAACTTGTAAAACTTAATATACTTAAGATTTTAAATGAAAAGTACGGCATTACGGAAGAAGATTTTATATCTTCTGATTTGGAACTTGTTCCTGCGATGAAATCTCGTGATATAGGATTCGACAGAAGCATGATAGGCGGATACGCCCACGACGATCGCTCATGTGCATATCCTTCGTTTAGAGCTATTTTTGATTGTAAAGTTCCTGAAAAAACCGCTGTTGTGGTATTGACAGACAAAGAAGAGACTGGAAGCGACGGAAACACGGGTATGCAGTGCCGTTTTGTTGAATACTTTATTGCAGATCTCGCTGATTTAGATGGTGTAAAATGTCGTGACGTTTTAAGTAAATCTAAATGTTTGTCTGCGGATGTTAATGCTGCATATGATCCGACTTATCCGAACTGCTATGAAATTGCAAACACTTCTTTTATTAACAGAGGAGTTGTTGTTGAGAAGTATACGGGAAGCGGCGGAAAGTATGGTACGTCTGAAGCTTCTGCGGAGTTTACGGGAGAAATAAGACGACTCTTGAACAACAACAATGTAATATGGCAAAGCGGTGAACTTGGAAAAGTTGACACTGGCGGAGGAGGAACAATAGCAAAATATATTGCCAATTTGAATGTTGACGTTATTGATATAGGCGTCCCCGTTCTTTCTATGCTCGCTCCGTTTGAAGTAATTTCCAAAATAGATTTGTATATGACATATAAAGCAGTTTTGGCTTTCTTGGATAGATAAAAATAATTTAAAAACAACTCTCACTTGTCAAAGTTATTTGAAAAGTGGGAGTTTTCTATTTATATTTGAAATAAAAAATAGATAAAATAATATCCTTTATAAAAGCTGAAAATTCGAATATTAGTGTATTGCAAAAATTTTTATCTATAAACTTATTAAAAAAGCGTATGAGAGAATTTTTGCGAATTTTATTACGCAAAATAATATTTCAAATCGAAAATTTGTATTAATAAATATCCTACAAGTTTAGTGGAGGATGTTTATTTAACGTGTAAAGAAACGCACTATTATTTGCCTCTAAGTGAAGCTGTTACTATTTGGTACTTTCGAAAAAATTGTTACTTTTCACTCATAAACGAGTCCGTGTTACTAATTGTTATCTCAATTCGTCCTATTTAAAGCGTTTTTAAGTATTCCACAAAATACATTGCCAATTTGAATGCTGACGTTGTAGATGTAGTGTTCCGGTTATTTCTATGCACGCTCTGTGTGAAGTAACTTTGTATATGATAAATAACATCACTATGATATTGCATTTTGATTTTTTATCAATGTGCTGCCTTTAGGCTGCAACTGCTTATTTTTGATTTGGATCGCTGTTTTTGGTTTTATAAATCATAACTATGCCCTAAGAGACGCAACTCTATAAGGACATAAGGAGCAATAGTCTATTTCACAAGACGGCCTGCTTTCACTGTGTTCAAGTCGAAAAAGACTGATTACTTGCTGCTCTTAAAGTAATTTATGTATTCTTTAGTTTTAAGTTTGTTCATAATAGGGTCTTCTTTTTCTTGCTCTCTAATATATTTCTGTATTCGCAGTGTTCAATCTTACTATACTAATGTAGTATCATTCCATCTAAAATGTCTGTTCCCAAATTTATATTTTAAATTTGAATGCTTTTCGAATATCATCGCACTTTTCCTTTTAAATACCCAGTAATTTAAGATATGCTATATTTTGGCGGTATTGATAATAGTAAGTGTACGTGATCTGACATTATATGTCCTTCTACTATCTCTATTTCTTTCCATTTACACAAATCTTTTATTATCTTCTGTATATCTTTCCTCAATTGGTAATATGCTATCTTCCTCCCATATTTTGGAGTAAATACTATATGATACTTGCCTAACCATATGGTAGACTTTGTGCCATAAACGACACTTTTCTTTTACTTTGATGTCTTAAACTTCATCATTATACTCGAATTGGTGTTGTTTTACTTAAGTTTTAATTTAACGAGCATAGCACGAGAATTTTGTATTATGCTTTGCGTAGTTTCTTGGGTTAAAACATAACCATGACCACGCCTAAGAAACGTAGTGTGAAAAGCCCTACAAAGGGCATAAAAGTGCCAGCCATCTCAAGACGTCTGGATTTTACTATGTTCAAGCCTAAGAGGATCGATTACTTGCTACCCTTAAAAGGGTCTCTTGGATCAAATAAACTTAATTGTTCACTTTCTCGATCTTGTTTTAACTGGTTTTTTATGTATTTCTTTATTTTTATTGCCGTATCCACATAATAACTTTTGCACCGCATTTATCGATTCCTATATGCAAATCTCATATTCCCAAATCTTTGAAATATCATCAAACTGCTTTTTCCTTTAGAAGTTTCCAGTTTGCCGGTTTAAAATAAATTTTTGTATTTATTATATTTGTTACATCGATTAAGCTATCACTGAACCATGCCAGCTTTCGCGTGGTTTTCCATACACAATAAAAAAAGCAAGCTTTAAAACGCCTGCTTTTTAGTGTTTTTATTTTAACTTGCGGACTTTAATTGTAATCTTAATTTATCGCTTATCATAGCTATAAATTCTGAATTTGTTGGTTTGCCTCTTGAGTTGTGAATAGTGTATCCGAAGTAAGAATTCAGTACATCTATATCACCGCGATCCCATGCAACTTCTATAGCGTGACGAATGGCACGTTCAACGCGCGAAGGAGTGGTTTCAAAATTTTTGGCAACACTGGGATACAATTGTTTGGTGACCGAATTGATTATATCAGGGTTTTCGATTGACATCATTATCGAACTTCTAAGATAATGATATCCTTTTATGTGAGCGGGAACTCCGATTTGGTGAAGTATTTGAGTTATTCTTATCTCGATATTTGAGCTGTCCGAGATATGTAGCGGATAACTGTTTTGCTGGGCGGAATTTCCAGATAAAGAACTCCTGTAAGTTATTTGGAGTATTTTTTCTATAATATCCGAATAATTTAAAGGTTTAAGCAAGAAATATGATGCTCCCGCAGACATAACTTCACGTTCAAGTGTGGGTCGTCCGAAGTTGGAAGCAACCATGAATGTCGGCATTTCTATTCTGCGATTTTTGCGGATAGTTGTTATGATTCCTATAGCATCGATTCGGGGCATAAATAAATCCATAATGACAATGTCGGGGCAAGAATTTTCGATTATTTCGATTATTTTAAATCCGTCTTTGGGCAAAAATGACAAATCCATAGAATAGTGTTTAAACATCTCTAAAGCTTCCCTGTCAATCTCTGCACAGTCCTCTGAAATAAGAACTTTTAGCCTATTTTCCATGTTTTTTCCTCCTGTAAATATATCTTATGATATTAATATTTACATATATTACCAAATATGTCAATAGTTTTCAAAGAAATAAATAATATTCGGTTGATTTGTCAAATCAAGGCAATTTTTAGGCCGTCTTTTTGTACTCCCGTTCGAAAAGTTTGTTAGAATTTGTCATCATTGTTTCCGCAAAAATGGCATAACCTTTTGAAGGATTATTTATGAAAACATGCGTAACTGCACCGATTAGCATGCCGTTTTGAATTATAGGACTACCGCTCATGCCTTGAACTATCCCTCCTGTTTTTTCGAGAAGAATAGGGTCTGTAACCGTTATTTTTATGTTTTTTGTAGGAGAGTTTGTGTTGTAATTTACCGAATCAATGTTTATATCGTAGTAGGAAGGTTCTGTTCCGTCGATAGTTGTGAGTATTTTGGCGGGACCTTTTTTTACATGCTGTTTCATTCCTATGTTTACGGTTTCGGATGAGTTTAAAGGGTTTTTAATTTTTCCGTAAAGCCCTATATTGCTGTTGTCATAAAGCGTTCCCATGGATTCAGAATTAATAAAATATCCTTTGAGTTCTCCCGGAAAGCCGGTATGGCCTTTTTTAATCCCCGATATGCACGCCTTTACAATTTCTCCTTTAGCTATCGGAACAACTTTTCCTGTATCTATATCGCATATTCCGTGTCCGAGTCCTGCAAACATATTGCTGGATTTATCTATAAAAGTCAGTGTGCCTATTCCTGCCGAACTGTCGCGTACCCAAATTCCCGCTCTGTATTTTTCGTCGTCGAATGATTTGATAGGTTTTAGTGATAAAGACATGGTTTGTTCATTTCTTACAACTGTCATGTTTAAAGTATTTCCTCCGAAGTTTTGTAAAATTTGTTCAAACTCTTCATTACTTTTAACTTCTGCGTTGTTAATATGTGTTATAATATCGCCTTTTTCAAGACCCGCAAGTTTTGCGGGAGAACATACTCCTTGACCTGTGTTGACGTCGGATATATCTATAACTATTACTCCTTGAGTATATATTTTAATTCCAAAAGGAGTTCCGCATGGCGTTACTTCTATATTGGGAGTAACACTTACATGAACTGTTTTTATGGGTATAATATTGAAAAGTTTTAGCTGAGCGGGATAGCTTTTTTGATAAACAGTATTTGATTTATCGGCATTTATGTTTATACATGAAGTTTCTTTTTGCGTGCACACTGAAAAAGGAAATATATCCAAAACCGAGCCGTCTTCTTCTAAAACATGAAAAGTTTCAGGAAGCACTGAGCTGTAGCATTTTAGAGCAATTACTGATAATATTGTCAGTCCGAAAAAAATTATTGCAGAGAGTTTAAGTCCTTTTTTCACCAAAATTCGCCTCCTCAATTCATAAAGATTTAAATTTATCGGTATATAACGTGACGAAAACCGCCGATGATTCATAGTTTAAAATTTATAAAATTGAAAATTGTAAAAATAAGTAGTATTATGTTCAAAAGTGGCGTCGGATTTATTATTTGCATTTTGACGAAAATTCACAAAAGAAAATCTTGGTTAATTAAGTGACAATTTTTAATTTTTATATTAAAATGGATATATAATAAAAAACGATAGTAAAATTGGGAGTGAATTTTTTGAATAAAAATTGTTTTGAAGCGGTGTGCGATTTAATATCAGCAAACGATAAGATGAAAAAATTTGATATTTCAAAAAAGAGTAAAAATGAAATTTCTATAAGCGGAGATTCGGTAAATTATTCCGTTAAATACGATGAAGACAGAAAAGTCATTGTTCTTGAAAATGTTGATTCGGAAAATTCTTCGGAATTGGCTTCTTGGCTTTTGGATGATTTGAAATTTACTCAAAAAGATGTTGCTTTAATTTCAAAAGATTTTATCGAAACGATGGCAGGGAAGGATAAAAAAAATATAAAGCAACAAAAGAAAAAAAATAAATCTTCAGATGAAAGCAATATTACGGGTTTGTTTTTTGCGAACAGAATGGTAAATATTTTTCCGGAGCTTAAAGAGGAAATTCAAAATGAAAAAGCAAAGTACACGGAATTTCGTTCAGCTAATTTTGCTGTGGAGCATATTTTGCCGAAAGTTCAAAAATTATCCGAAAATTTGTCCGATAAATCCAAACTTTCCAAATTCGGTAAACTTTTAAGCGATCTCTACAAAAACGGAACTTTGGATACACGCAGTATAATTACCATGGGAATTCTAAATTCGATAAAGGGAGAAAATGCCGTAAAAAATTTAAAATCTGTTTTTCCCGAAGAGATGAATAAAGCTTGGGACGCCGCTTTAAAATATAAAAATAAGAAAGTTGCTCCCGAAAAACAAAAAACTAAAAAATCTTTCCTTTCAAGAGCGTTAGAAGCTCAGCAACAAAATCAATAAAACATCCCCTCGTCTTCGTGCAAACATTACAAAGATGAGGGGATTTATCATACTTTATAAAAGGTTGTCATAATTATCTCATATATAAATTTTTAAGATGTTAAAATCAGGAGAGTAATTATGAAACGGATTATTCATAAAATATCATTGTTTTTAGACAAATATGAAATTGTAAGTATCGGAAGAAATAATAAAATATTTATTTTTTTAATACTGTGTATGATTTCGGGAATGATTTTGGGTTCGATATCCGTCGGAACCATAAGCATGGAAATTATACATAAGTTGGATTTTTTATTTTTAAACGATTTTAAAGAAAGAATAAACAGCAGCGGACTCGATATATTTATTTCATCGTTTTCCTCTTTGGCTGTTTTTGCCGTTGTAACGGAAATGTGTGCACTGTCGTTTTGGGGGAGTGCGGTAATTCCTTTAATTAATTTTTTCAGAGGATTAGGTTTTGGTATTACATCGGGATATCTCTATCTTATTTATGGCTTAAAAGGAATAGCTTTTTATATTTTAATTTTACTTCCGGGAATATTTATATCATCAATAGGATTTATTCTTTTTTCAGTTGAAGGCATTAAATTTTCAATTAAATTTGCCCGAAAAATTTTGCCAAAGGGAAGTTCTGATGAATTGTGGGAAGAGTTTAAAAAAAATATACGAAATTCCGGATACTCCATGATAATATTGCTTGTGTCATCAATAATCGATACAGGATTTATGGCAATGTTTTCACGCTTTTTTGAATTTTAATTTTTTAAATTTTCATAAAAATCTTTAATAAACCAAATTTTATCTTTTTCGATGCTAAAATCTTTTTTGCTCAAATAATTTAAAATTCCGGCGTCGCTGTTGAATTCAAACTTTAGTTTGTACGAACATAAAGCTTGGTATTTGTATTTGAATTCTCGATTTATTGAATTTTTTCCGTATTTTCCGTCGCCGAGAAGAGGGTAACCTATCGAAGCTAAGTGTGCACGTATTTGATGAGTTCTTCCTGTAAGAAGTTCTACTTCGAGCAAGCTGAAATTTTTTCCGCAATCAAGCGCTGTGTACTTTGTCAAAACTGTTTTTGAAGATTCGCTTGGAAAGCCGTTTTTACTTATATACACCTTATTAAGAGCGTTGTTTTTTTCTAAAAAGCCTTTTAGAATATCGCTCTTTTTTTGCATTTTTCCGCAGACAATACATATGTAAGTTTTATGAATTTCTCTTGATTTCATTTTTTCGTTTAAAATTCTAAGAGATTCAGCATTCTTTGCAGCTATGACTATACCGCATGTATTGCGGTCAATTCTGTTTACTAAAGAAGGAGAAAAAGAGTTTTCTTCCATAGGATTATATTCTTGTTTTTTAAATAGGTAATTTTTAATTCTGTTTATCAAGCAATCAGACTGAAAATTTTTATCGGGATGAACTACAAGACCGGCTTTTTTATTTACTAAAATAATATTTTCGTCTTCGTAAATTATATCCAAATTATTGCCTGCGTTTTTAAAATCATTTGGAGTTTTCTTTGCACTGAAAAATTCATCGTTAAGATATAAATCTATTACGTCGTTTTCTTGAACTTTGTATGAGCATTCGGATTTTTTTCCGTTTACTTTTATTCTTTTTTTACGTATGGATTTATAAATCAAAGATTTGGGAATACTCGGAAAAGATTTTTCTATAAATTTATCCAAACGGTTTGAAGAGTCGTTTTTGTTTATAATTATTTGTTTCATTTGAATTCACTGCCTATAAATTTTATTTGAATTTTAGATTAAAGTGTGGTAAAATATTATATTGTAGTTCGAAAAAATTAAGATAATATCGAGAGGAGAATTGAAAATGCACGACGGGCATCGCTCAAGAATAAGAAAAAGATTTATGTTAAACGGATTTGACGGTTTTGAAGACCATGAAATATTGGAATTAGCTTTATTTTACGCTATTCCGCGTAAAAATACAAATGTAATAGCTCATGAACTTCTAAATAAATTCGGTACCGTCGACGCGGTTTTTGACGCTCCGATAAACATGCTTAAAGAGATTGAAGGAGTAGGAGAATCTGCGGCGATATTTATCAAAATGATATCAGGTCTGGCGAGAATTTATATGGAAAGAAAGTTTAAAAATGATGAAAAGGCTCCGGAAATATCCGATATAAATGACCGAATAACGTTAAAGTTTATAGGTCGATCCGAAGAGCTTGTAGTAGTGGTTTTGTTTGACGCCAAAGGAAAAGTAATATACGAAGGCGTGGTGAACAAAGGCACTGTTAACGCTGTTGATATTTATGCGAGAAAAATTATTGAACTTATAGTTCTTTACAACGCAAGTTCAGTGATACTCGCACATAATCATCCAAGTGGATTTGCTGTTCCGTCCGTTGAAGACATAGATTCAACGGCAAAGCTTAATAAAATTTTGCAAAGTATGCATGTAAGTCTTTTAGACCATATAATTGTTGCCGACGGTGATTATGTTTCTTTGCGTGAATGCGGAATAAAAGACGTATTCGAAAGCTAATAGAGTGTTCAAATGTCGTATTAAAACTAAAAAATATCCCCCGTTATAGCCGGGGACATTTTTTGTATATAGAAAACTACGCGAAAGCCCGCGTGGTTCAATGGTAGCTTAAGCGATGTAAGAACGGAATAAAAACTCCTTTTGATGTAGAATACAATAGCGGTCTGGAAACTGCTAAAGGAAAAAACAGTTTAATGATATTTCAGAAGTTTGTAAACATGAAATTTGCATGTAGGAATCGAGAATTTTGATTCAAAGGTTATTATGTAGATAGGGCTGGTAAAAACACGAAGGCGATAAAGGAATACATAAAAAATTAGTTAAAACAAGATCGAGAAAGTGATCAATTAAGTTTATTTGATCCAAAAGAGACCCTTTTAAAGGGTAGCAAGTAACAAATGCATGGTTGTCAGGCCAATAAGGAAGCCACTTGTGGCTTGCCAGCAGTATTAGGGGTATGCCCGAAAAGGAAATACCACCCGCTATGCGGGTGGATCTTTATTGTATGTAGAAAACCACGCGGGCTTTCGCGTAGTTTTCTACATACAAAAATCCCCTCGTAATTTACGAGAGGAATTTTTCATTTTCGTATGAAATCAACTTCCAAATACATGAAAGTACAAAAGCATATTAACAAGTATAACGATGATAAAGAATCCTATGGATATTACTCTTGTCCATCTTTCCAGAAACGCGTCTATTGAACGCGATTTGTGTTTTGAAAGAAATGTTTCAGATTCTGCTCCAGTTATTGCTCCGAGGCTTTTTTGTTGACCTTCCTGAAACAAAACCACCGCTATTACGGCGATTGCAAATACTATTAATACAATACCGAGTGTAATTTCCAAACTACTCAATTTTAAGCACCTCACTATACATTTTAAAAATCAAAATTCTTTAAACTAGTCTTGAGAAACCCTTTCCAGCCATATATTTGCAATATCCAGCGCTGCATAAAGTCCATCTTTTTGACTGGTTTTAACTATTTTTTTAGCATCTTTGTTGTCTGAAGCTGTGTCAATCATTTCTACATTTACGGAAGTTGCTACCTTTAAGTCCAGAACGTCTTTGCTTTCTTTTGATTCTATTTTAACAACATAAGGGTCGTTCATATCGCCGTAATACATGATATCTCCGCAACGAACCAATGGCTTGCCTTTGTACTCGAAAAATTTTTTTGTTTTTTTTGATTGTGTATTCTTCATGTAAACTCCCTAAATTGTAAGATTTGGCTTCTAAATACTAATATTACCATGACATTTTTTAATTTTCAATACTTTAGAGATAATTTGCTTAAAAAATTTGAATATATACTTTCATGAAAGTGAAAATCAGCAACATATATTTCTTGACATTGAACTTTGTTCCGTAATAGAATTAATTAGTATTTTTTATTTACATATGAAAAATGAATTCTTAAAAGGAAACTTTGAAAACTTGGATTGATTTTTTCGGAGGAGCCTGTACAAAATATTTTTAATCATTCTTTGAAATATTGTGGTTGCGTTCTTTGAAAAATTAAATTTAAGATTTCTAAGTACAATATTGAGAGGTTGTGTAGTATACTTGGATTTTAAAATTTTAATATTAACGGTTCTGTGTGCTGTAGGCGCATTCTTTCTTGGAATTATTTTTAGAAAACTTAAAGCGGAAAAGCTTATTTCTTCCGCTGAAAAAGAAGCTGAAAAAATAATTATTAATGCCCAAGAATTAGCTGAAACAAGAAAAAAAGAAGTGGTTTTGGAAGGAAAAGAAGAAATTCATAAATTTAGAAACGAATCCGAAAAAGAATTATTTGAACGTAGAAAAGATTTGCAGCGTCAAGAAAGAAGGGTTATGCAAAAAGAAGAAAATCTTGACAAAAAAATTGAAAATCTGGAAACTCGTGAATTGTCTCTGGATAAAAAGGTTAAGGAGATAGACCAGAAATATAATGAGATCGAAATTTTAAAGAAAAATCAGTTTGATATGCTTGAAAAAATATCGGGATTTTCGGTAAATCAGGCTAAAAGTTTTCTTATGGAAAGTCTTCAAGATGAATTGACACATGAAAAAGCTTTAAAGATAACCATGTTTGAACAGCGTTTGAAAGAAGAGTGCGAAAAGAAAGCTCAAGATATTTTATCTGTAGCAATACAAAGGTGTGCCTCGGACCATATTTCTGAAGCTACCATATCGGTTGTTCCTCTTCCGAACGACGACATGAAAGGAAGAATAATAGGACGCGAAGGCAGAAATATTCGCTCCATTGAAAATTTAACGGGAGTAGATTTGATAATAGACGATACTCCAGAAACAATTACGCTTTCCGCATTTGATCCTATTCGCCGCGAAATTGCCAGAATAGCACTTGAAAGACTTATAGCAGACGGTCGTATTCATCCTGCCAAAATAGAAGAAATGGTTGAAAAAGCCAGCAAAGATATTGAAAAAGAAATAAAAGAAGAAGGTCAGCGTGCCCTTATAGAAACAGGAATTCATGGTGTGCATCCGGAAATTGTAAAACTTTTAGGTAAGCTTAAATACAGAACCAGCTATGGTCAAAACGTTCTTAATCACTCAATAGAAGTTGCGAATTTATGTGGTATAATTGCTTCCGAGCTTGGACTTGATGCTTCTTTGGCCAAGAGGATAGGACTTCTTCACGATATCGGCAAGGCTCTTGACCACGAGGTGGAAGGCTCGCACATTGAATTAGGTGTAAATGTTGTAAAAAAATATAAAGAAAATGAAGATGTTATACATGCCGTCAATTCTCATCACGGGGATGTAGAGCCAAAAACGGCATATGCTTTTATTCTTCAGGCAGCAGACACAGCATCAGCAGCTCGTCCGGGAGCAAGACGCGAAAATCTTGAAAATTATATTAAGCGCCTTGAAAAGTTGGAATCTTTGGTTTCTTCGTTCGCAGGAGTTCGCGGTTGTTATGCCATTCAAGCAGGCAGAGAAGTACGCGTTATGATAAAACCTGAAGTTATAAATGACGAACATATGATTCCTCTTGCTCGAAATATTTGTAAAAAAATAGAATCAGAACTTGATTATCCCGGACAAATAAAAGTTAACATTATAAGGGAAAGTCGAGCGGTGGATTTCGCAAAATAATATATTCAAGTGGTGAAATAAAATGAGAGTTTTGGCTATAGGCGACGTTGTCGGAAAAGGAGGAACCGATTTTTTAAGGTTTAAGTTAAAGAAATTTCAGTTCGAACACAACGTTGATTTGACCATAGCAAATGGTGAAAATTCAGCTGAAGGAAACGGTATTTTACCTGATTCCGCACGAAAAATATTTGATGCGGGTGTAGACGTGATTACTAACGGAAATCATACTTTCAGGCGTAAAGAAATTTTTATGTTCATGAATGAAAGCGAAAGAATAATTCGCCCTTACAACTATCCTTCAAAAAAAACTCCCGGTTCGGGATTCTGTAAACTTAAGGTTAAAGGAATTAATGTTGCGGTTATAAATATTTTGGGAGTTTCGTATCTTGAATGTATGAAGCTTCCACTGGATTCTTTGGATGAAGCATTGGTAAAATGTTCGGATTGTCCGATAAAGATTGTGGATTTTCATGCAGAAGCTACTGCTGAAAAGCGAGCTTTCGGTTATTACGCCGACGGAAAGGTTTCTGCGGTTTTTGGAACACATACACATGTTCAAACTTCAGACGAAGAAGTTTTTTCCAAAGGTACGGGTTTTATAACAGACGTCGGAATGACAGGAGCAATTACTTCAGTTTTGGGTGTAAAGAAAGAATTGTCCATAAGAAGAATGAAGGACAGAATGCCTGTAAGGTTTGAAAATGCCTCGGGTCCGTATAAAATGGAATGTGTGATTTTTGAAATAGACGAAGGCACTTTTAAGACCAAGTCTGTTGAAAGATTTAGAGTAATTTAATAAGCGAAAAATAACTAAAACTATTTAAAACAAAATTTGTATTAAATTTAAGGAGCTGTGTTCAATTGATAAACGGTTTATGCTTAAAAAATGCTGTCATTTCAGGTGCCAATAATATTTTAAAACATAAAAACCACGTTAATGAGCTTAATATTTTTCCTGTTCCCGATGGAGATACAGGTACGAATATGTCCATGACGATTTCTTCCGCTGTCGAAGCTTTGAAAAAAGTTGATGATAATGCCTCCGTTGGAGAAGTTGTAAATGCTTTCGTCCCTGCTTTGTTAAGAGGTGCCAGGGGAAATTCGGGGGTTATTCTTTCGATTCTTTTCAGGGGATTTTCTCAATTATTTTCTCAGTGTGATTCGCAACTTAACGGATGTGATTTATCCAAAGCTTTGGATATCGGAGTAAAAGCTGCTTACGGTGCGGTAACAAAGCCCACCGAAGGAACTATGTTGACCGTTGCCAGAATTGCTTCAGAGAAAGCCCGAAAAGCTTCCAAGATAAACAATGATATTGTTTATGTTTGGTCGGAAGTTTGTTCGGGTGCACAGGAAGCACTTAAAATGACTCCGGATTTACTGCCTGTATTAAAAAAAGCAGGAGTTGTTGACGCAGGAGGAAAAGGTTTGTGCCTGGTGCTTGAAGGCATGCTTTCTGTGTTTAAAGACGGTGTTGTTATAGATTCCGAACCGCTTGATTCAAATTTAAAAGAAAATGACGAATTCCGTAATGCGGCAGCTGAATTTGATACGGACATTACTTTTACTTATTGTACCGAATTTATAGTAAAACGCAGTGCTCTTTGTAAACTTAGTCCTCTCAAACTTAGAATGCGTTTGCAAAAAATCGGAGATTGCGTTGTTGTGGTTGACGACGAAGAAATAATAAAAGTTCATGTACATACCGAAAATCCCGGAAAAGCTCTTCAAGAAGGAATTAAGTATGGTCAGTTCCTTACTGTAAAAGTAGAAAACATGAAAGAGCAACATCGAAAAGCCGCCGAAGAAAAACTTGCAAAAGAAAAATCTTCGCAAACATTTGAACCCAAAGAGCCCGAAGAAGAAGTAGGATTTGTTTCGGTAGGAGCAGGTGAAGGTGTAATTGCACTGTTTAAGGATTTAGGATGCGAAAACGTTATAAGCGGTGGCCAGACCATGAATCCAAGCACTGACAAAATTGTAGAAGCGGTTCTTGCCACTCCTGCCAAAACGGTTTATGTGTTCCCGAACAATAAAAATATAATTATGTCCGCTCAGCAAGCCGTTTCGCTTGTTAAAGACCGCACGGTTGTTATAGTTCCGACAAAAACAATAGCTCAAGGCGTATCCGCTATTTTAGCCTTTAGTTCCGGTGAGAGCGTCGAAGAAAATATGAGACTTATGACCGAAGCTGCCGCAAAGGTTAAAACAGGTCAAATTACTTTTGCAGCTCGTGATTCCGAATTCGGAGGATTTAAAATAAAAGAAGGAGAAATTTTAGCTCTTTCCGACGGAAAACTTGTGTTCACGGAATCTGACCCTGTTAAAGCTGCAGCTCGCCTTACAAAATCGATGGTTTCTGCTGATTCTGAGTTTATTACAGTTATATATGGAGAAAATATAAGTGACGAAAAAGCTGAAGAAGCAAAAAATATGATAGAGTCTTCGATAAAAAAACCGTTGGAAATTAATCTTATCAAAGGTTGTCAACCAATTTATCATTTTATTATTTCTGTTGAATAAATAATTACGGAGGTGCCGATTATGGCATCTTTATTTAAAATCGATATACAAAAATTAAAAGGTGTAGGCCCCAAAAGTGCGGAACTTCTTCGCAAGCTTGGAGTCTGCACCGTTGGTGATATTATAAAGTTTTATCCGAAAGATTATGAAGATTGGAGCCGTGTTCAAACTCTGGGATTTGCTAAGGGGAAGAAAAATCAGTGTTTGAGACTTAAAATTTTATCCGATGTAAGAAAAAATATTCTTAAAAGCGGTAAAGTTTTATATAAACTCGAGGCAACCGATGGAATTAATTTTGCGGATATTGTTTTTTTTAATAATAGATTTGCGGCTCAAAGCCTTTTGAAAAATCACGAATATCTTTTCAGAGGAAATGTAACAGGAAATCTTTTGAAGTTTGAAATTATTTCACCGAAAATAAAAAACGTAGATGAGTCTTATAAAATTTATCCTGTTTATCGTCAGACAAAGGGGCTGACATCTGCTAAAATCTGCAGCTTTGTTGAAAATGCTTTTAAGCTTTTACCGGAAAAAATTACAGATACCATCCCTGAAAGTATTAGGCAAGAAAATGATTTGTGTTCACTTGATTTTGCTTTAAAAAACATACATTTTCCGAATTCTCGGCAAGATTTGGAAGAATCACGCAGAAGAATTGTTTTTGAAGAATTTTTTCTGTATCAGCTTGGAATGTGTTTTATAAAAAAACGTGCTCGCCAAAAAACCGAAATAGTA
>CABUYS010000003.1 GCA_902495835.1 uncultured Oscillospiraceae bacterium
CACGAACCCAGCGTTTTTCGCCATTTTTTTCAAATGGATTTTCAGGAACATTTTTGCAGTCGCACCTATGAACCGAAACACCGTAACCTTTAGTTACAAAGCCTATTATACTGTCTCCCGGAAGCGGATTGCAACATTTTGCCATTTTAACAAAACAATTATTCATATCCTCGACAACAACTTCACTTGATTTTTTATTAACTTTTGAATTTTTAGTATGTTCCGGAACAATCGCGGTTGAATTTCTTAAATTTCCGAGAGCAAGGCTTTCTTTGTTTTTCTTTATGTATTCATTTTTAAGTCTCGGCATAATTCGCCAAAGCTGTATGCCGCCGTACCCTACCGCCGCAAAAAAATCCTCTATTGTCAAGCATTGATTCTTTTTCATAACCGGATACAAAAACTCTTTTAAATCCTCTTCAGGAATAAATATTTTATTCTTTTTAAGTTCAAGTTCAGTTTCGGCTTTTCCTTCAATGATATTTTCATCCCTGCGTTCTCTTTTGAACCATTGCTTGATTTTATTTCTCGCTTCACTGGTTTTAACCATTCCGAGCCAATCTCGTCCGGGACCTTTTTTGGGATCTTTTGTACTTATGATATCTACTATTTCGCCGGTTTTCAAAACATGGTTTATCGGAACTATTTTTTTGTTTACCTTAGCTCCTACCATATGATTACCAAGCTCTGTATGAATCGCATAAGCAAAATCTATTGCAGTCGACCCCATCGGAAGACTTATAACGTCACCTTTTGGAGTGAGAACAAATATTTCTTTGGGAACAAGGTCAGATTTTATGTTTCCTATTACATCAGTGACATCTTCAACATCGCGGTGATTCGCAAGTAATTTTCTTACCCAAGAAAGTGATTCAGTCATAGAATCATCTTTTTCGGTAATTCCCAATTTATATTTCCAGTGCGCAGCAATTCCGTATTCAGCAGTTCGATGCATTTCCCAAGTGCGTATCTGTATTTCGAAAGGTATTCCTTCTTTGCTCAAAACGGTAGTGTGAAGCGATTGATACATGTTGGGTTTCGGAATAGAAATGTAATCTTTAAAACGGCTCGGAATCGGTTGAAACATATCATGAACTATACCAAACACATTATAGCAATCGTTTACCGTATTAACTATGACTCGTACTGCGTATATGTCATAGATTTGATCCATGGATTTGCCCTTTATAAATATTTTTTTGTATATTTCGTTAGCACTCTTTACCCTTCCTTCAATATACACATCGGGAATAAACTTTTGAAGTCTGTCCATTAACCTCTTTTTTATGAGGTTTATAAATTTTTCTCTGTCTTCTTCTTTGAGCGACAAAGAATTTTCTATTTCGGCATACGCAATCGGGTCTAGACATTTAAGCGAAATATCTTCCAATTCGTCTTTTATGGTTCTTATTCCAAGTCTGTGTGCTATAGGAGCAAACACTTCCATGTTTTGCAAAGATTTGTCTCGCCTTTTTTGTACATCCATGCACTCTATGGTACGCATATTTTGCAGCCTATCTGCAAGTTTAATCATTATTACCCTTATATCATGCGACATGGCCAAAAGCATTTTTCGTATATTTTCGGCTTGTTGTTCTTCGCGTGAAGACGACGGTATCTTTTTCAGTTTAGTTACGCCGTCAACAAGAACTGCTATTTCTTCTCCGAATATTTCCTTTATATCTTTTTGAGTAAATTCTGTGTCTTCTACAACATCATGAAGAAGCGCAGCCGCAACAGAAGGAGTATCCATTCCGAGTTCGACCAATATATAAGCAACTGAAACCGGATGAAGAATGTAGTCCACTCCTGAAATTCGTTTTTGACCGTAATGTGCTTTATACGCTATTTTATAAGCTTTATTTATTATTTTTAAATCATAATTTTTTCCGCTTTGATTTATAAGCTCTAGCAACTCATCATATGTATTATAGTTAAGCCCTACAGACATTTTAATTCTCCTTTTCGCATTTTATTGATTTCAGAATAAGAGAATCGCTTATATTAACTTTTTCTTTTACCTCATTTACAATTATTTTATACTCGTCGGCACTGCGGAATATTCTGATTAACCCGAGTTCTTCCATCACATCCAATACAATATAAATTATAAATAAATTCTTACTGTTATTAAACAACCTTTTATTTATTAAATCAACCCTAATTGACTTATTTTTTAATTTTTTTACATATTGATATATTTTTACAAATTCTTCTCGGCTTGGAATAATATTCGTAAAATCACAGTTCAGTGTATTACTCTTTTTAAAATGCTGATATAAATTTTTTTCTTTTACAGCCTTTTTTAAATCATAATCGCAAATTTTAAAATCCACCGCATAACACGAAACACTTTTTACTCCCATATACTCGTTTTCATGAAGCGTAACGGCTATGTCTAATTTTTCATTCTCCGAAAATATAAAATCACTTGGAGTTTTATTAAAATAAAGTATGGAAAACTCAAATCCGTCTTTCTCAAAAACAAGCTTTAAGTGCTTTCCTTTACCTATGGGAATGATTTTTACAAGAGTTGCACCGAAAATACCGAATACAGGTTCCGGGTTTCCGTTTCCGTAAGGTTTTAAAATTTCAAGATCTTCTAAAATCTCACAAGAAATTTGATAAGGTTCTAATTCGAAATCAATTGATATGCACGGAGCGGGAACTTCATAATTTTCGGAATCTCGAAATAGCGACTCCTTAAAAAATTTTAAATCCGAAGTATTGATACTAAACCCCGCAGCCATGGGGTGACCGCCGAATCTTGTAAGCCATTTTGAATTTCTCACTAAAGCGTCATAAACGGAAAATCCCTCAATGCTACGACAGGAAGCACGTGATGTCTCTCCTTCGATTGTTATGAGGATGCAAGGTTTACCGTATTTTTGAGTGATTTTTGAAGCTACAATTCCCAAAACACCGTGATTCCAATTTTCTCCTTCGGCAACTATAATTTTTTCATACTTTCTTTCAGGCTCTTCTAAAAGTAACTTTTCTACATCTTCTAAAATTTCATTTTCAATATTTTTTCTCAAATCATTCAATTTGCAGACTTCTACTGCAATTTTGTCCGACTTGTAAACATCATCACACATTAAAAGTTCAAGTGCCAACCGTGCATTATCCATTCTTCCGCAAGCGTTAATGCGTGGAACTATTCCAAAAGCTACCGATATGGAATCTAATTCTTTCAAATATAAATTCGAACATTTAAGAAGCGATATGATACCCGAAGTTTTCGATGATAATAAATTTTCAAGACCGTATTTTACTACTTCTTTTGTTTCCCCGAAAAGCTCTATAGAATCCCCTATGGTTCCTACGGTTACTAAGTCTGAATACTTATCTAAGAGTTCTTTTTTATTTAACTTCCCTGTTTCCATCGCTTCTATTAACTTAAAAGCAACTCCCACTCCCGCAAAATTTTTATTTTTAAGTTCACTGCATTCTTTTCTGTATGGATTTACCACTGCACATGCACACGGTAAAGTTTCTCGTACTCTGTGGTGATCGGTTATAACTACATCTATTCCCAAAAAATTTGCGTATTTCACTTCATCGAATGCCGAAATTCCGTTGTCGACAGTAATTATCAAATCAGTTCCTTCGTTTTTTATATACTCTATAGCAGAATTATTAAGCCCATAACCGTCTTTATTTCTCTCAGGTATGTAACAAAAAACATCGGCTCCTCTATCGCGAAGATATCGACACATAAGTGAACTTGATGTTATTCCGTCTGCGTCGTAATCCCCGTAGATACATATTTTTTCGTTTTCTTTAATTGCTTTTTCTATTCTTTGAACCGCTTTGTCCATATCCGTAATGTCAAAAACGTCATCTTCAACAGTGCCTTTCAAAAAATTTTGAATATCACTTTCTTCTCGAAATCCTCTTGAATAAAGTATTGCGACCGAAACGTACGGAATACCGTATTTTTGTGAATATTTTGAAACTATTTCTTCATCAATTTCACTGATACTCCATTCACAAATGCTCATATATTTTCACCGCCTTTGTTTTTGCTTTTTAACAAATCTTTTACAACTTCACTTGCCAAAATCATTCCTGCAACGGGAGGCACAAAAGAAATACTTGAATTTATTCTTTTTAAGTTTGTTACGTCTTCGCAAGAATTGCTATCCGTTTCGTGAGGTGTATATAAAGGTTTTTCCTTTGAATATACAACTTTTAAACTTTTTATGTTTCTTTTCTTCAGTTCCCTACGCATTACCCGTGCAAGCGGGCAAATAGAAGTATCATATATATCCGCAACTTCAAATTCGGCAGGATTCATTTTATTTCCTGTACCCATACTGCTTATTATATTTACACCTTCTTTTTTGGATTTTTCAATCAGTAAAATTTTCGAAGATATAGTATCAATAGCGTCAATTATGTAATCATAGGAAGAAAAATCATACTCGGATTCATTATTTTTATCAAAAAAACATTTATGTACAACAACATTTGCATTTGGATTTATTTTTTTAATTCTTTCCCGCATTACTTCGACCTTAGGTTGCCCCACGGTTGAAATATCCGCTATAAGCTGCCTGTTAATATTTGTGATGTCGACTGTATCTGCGTCAAAAAGTTCTATATTTTCTATCCCGCAACGAGCAATTGCTTCAGCGGCAAAAGAACCTACTCCTCCTATTCCGAACAACGCTATTTTAGAATTTTTTAATTTTTGAAACGAATCATTTCCTATCAATAATTTAGTACGAAAAAAAGAATCATTCATTTAAACCGTCTCCTTAAATCAATAGCTCTTGACTAAACCGAATACTTAAACAAATATTTAAAATTCACGGTGTTAAAAAGTAAAATTAATTCTGCTTAAAAAGATTATATCTCGGCAAGATTCAAAATCTTTATAGCAAAAAAATCAGATAAATTAATTATCTGATTTTTCAAAATAAATATCAATTATAAAATTAAATTCTGAATACTACGCTTTCTTTTTTAAACATCCTGAGTGTAAGCCAAACGGAAACAGATATATAAACTAAAAGCCAAAAGAATACAGTCAGCAAGTGAGCTATATTAAATACTCCTGCCAAAACTTCTTTTATAACGCACACCATGTTAAAAACAGGTATGCACATTTCCAAGATTCCGATGCTGTTGATATCCAACGCATAAGTAAAAAACGAAGGAATAGAACAAAGCAAAGACACAGGCATCAAATATGTTTGAGCTTCTTTATAAGATTTTGCGTAAACGCCTATCATAAGGTTAATTGCCGAAAAAGTCATAGATATAAACAGCGTAATAACGAGAAGTAAAATCATTCCCAAAGCGGAAATTTTATGAGAAGACGCACCTGAAGATATCAACAAATATCCCCACAATCCCAAAACCGTAAACACACCGCTCGCAACACCCATTGCAGTTGTAGCCAAAAGCTTACCTATAACTATTCCCGATCTATCAGCACATGTAGACAAAAGAGGCTCCAGAGTTCCGCGTTCTTTCTCTCCCGCACTCATATCCGCCGCTGTTCCCGAAGAACCCATACAGCAATATAGTATAAGCATTGTCGGAACAAGCATACTAAAGTATAGGGAGCTCATATCGAGGTTAGGTACTTCATCGCCGTTTTGATTGAGTTCGATTTTAAAATTCATAAGGTTTCTTAATTCTTCTACTGATTTAAACTCATAATTCGAAATCAAATATTTATAAGCACTTTGATACTGCATTACGGTTGACGTGGACATCATTGAATTAATTGAAGAATCTCCGTATTTTATGTCAAGATTAAAATCTTCTTTTTTTATGATCTTATTATCCATATCTTTGTCTATGTTTATGTAAGCACATATCACACCCGAATCCAAAGCTTTTTGTGGATTGTCAACATCTGTTATTGTAACCCCGTCTTGAGCTTTAAGAAAGTTATAAAAAGAATTTTCATAATCGCTCATACCCACGTTGACGTTTGTTAAAGATTGATTTTGAACATTTTTCATGGAAAAATCTATAATAAACAACATTGAAGGCACCAAGATAAGCGGTAATAAAAGTCCAAAAATAAAAGTTTTTTTATCTCTTATAATACACTTAATTTCCTTAAAAAAAACAATCATAGCTTGTCTAAACATCTTCATCACCATCACAAACCAAATTAAAGAGAATATCGTTGATTTCGCGGTCAGTGTACTTTTCACGGTATTCTTTTACATCAAAAGACTTAACAACTTTACCTTTATGGAGAACAACCATATTATCAGAATAATTTTTAATACTTTCCATTGAGTGACTTGAAAAAATAATAGATTTTCCTTCGCTCTTGCAAGTTTCCATAAAGTCAAAAACAATCTTAGCAGCTTTGAAATCAAGACCTGATTCGGGTTCGTCAAAAAGCATTACAGAAGGATCATGAACTATAGAGCGAGCTATAGATACCTTTTGTTTCATGCCTTTAGAAAAAGTTCCTACTTGCTTATCTGCATAGTCCGCAAAAGAAAAACGCTCTATGAGATAATTTATTCTTTTATCGGAATCATTTTTATTCATTCCATTAAGTTGAGCAAAATACTCTATATTTTCACGTGCGGTAAGTCTTTCATATAGTCCCACTTCGCTGCCGAAAAGAATTCCCACTGTTTTTCTTACTTCTTTTGGATTTTTGATTATATCATACCCGTTTACAACAGCAGTTCCACTCGTAGGTCGAAGCATAGTGCTTATAATTCTCAAAAGAGTTGATTTACCTGCTCCGTTTTCACCCAAAAGTCCTAATATTTCCCCTTCGTGAACATCAAAACTTACACCGCTTAATGCATCCGTGGTATTGAATTTTTTTGAAATATCAATTATATTTATCACTCAATTAACCTCCTCGGTTTATCGTTGTTTTTAACAATCGACCACCATTTTATAGTACCAAATTTATCAACATTTGTCAATGTTGCAAAATGTGTTAAAATAAGCTTGTAACAAAAAAGTTATTGTAAAACAAGGAGTAAATAAAATGAATTTTAAGATAGAATCTGACTATAAATTATGCGGAGATCAAAAAAATGCCGTCGAATCTTTGTCTCTCGGAGTAGAAAAAGGAGATAAAGAACAAACTTTACTCGGTGTTACAGGTTCGGGAAAAACTTTTACGATGGCCAATATAATCGAAAGAGTTCAAAAACCGACTTTAGTGCTCGCTCACAACAAAACTTTAGCAGCTCAGCTCTGTTCGGAATTTAAAACATTTTTTCCGCATAAAGCAGTTGTATTTTTCGTCTCTTACTACGACTATTATCAGCCTGAGTCATATATTGCCGCAACAGATACTTATATTGAAAAAGATTCTTCAATTAACGATGAAATAGATAAGCTTAGGCACTCGGCAACTTCGGCATTATCCGAAAGAAAAGATGTTATTATAGTCGCAAGCATATCTTGCATTTACAGCTTGGGAAACCCAATAGATTACAAAACTATGGTGATTTCACTTCGTCCCGACACAGAAAAAAGTCGCGATGATTTAATAAAAAAACTTGTTGAACTTCAATACGAAAGAAATGATGTTAATTTCACAAGAAACAAATTCCGAGTACGAGGCGATACCGTAGAAATTTTCCCTGCTGCTTCTTCGGGAAGTGCAATACGAGTTGAATTTTTCGGAGATTATATAGACAGAATTTGCGAGGTAAATCCTCTTACAGGCGAAATTACCTCAATTTTGAAGCATGCTGCAATTTATCCTGCTTCGCATTACATTGTGCCAAAAGAAAAACTCATAAAATCTATAGAAGATTTAAAAAAAGAAATGCATGACAGAGTAAAATATTTCACTGAAAAAGGAAAATTCATCGAAGCTCAACGCATTGAACAAAGAGTAAATTACGATATGGAAATGCTTGAAGAAACAGGTTTTTGCAAAGGAATTGAAAACTATTCTCGAGTACTGTCGGGACGACCCGCGGGAAGCACTCCGTTTACTCTTTTTGATTATTTCCCCAAGGATTTTTTAATGTTTATCGATGAATCACACGTTACTCTGCCGCAGGCAAGAGCAATGTATGCAGGCGACAAGTCAAGAAAAGAAAATTTGATAGAATACGGATTCAGACTGCCCTCGGCTTACGACAACAGGCCGATGAATTTTGACGAATTTTATTCAAAAATAAATCAAGTTATATTTGTAAGTGCAACTCCGGGAGATTTCGAGCTGCAAAAAAGTCAAAACGTAGTTGAACAAGTAATACGCCCGACAGGACTTCTTGACCCTGAAATTTCAGTACGACCCATTGAAGGGCAAATAGATGATTTAATATCCGAAATAAACAAAAGAACCGAAAAGAAAGAAAGAGTACTTGTAACTACTCTAACCAAAAAAATGGCAGAGGATCTTACTTCTTATCTAAAAGACGCAGGCATAAAAGTAACTTACATGCACAGCGATATAGACACCATTGAACGAATGGAAATTGTACGTGATTTACGTTTGGGAAAAGTCGATGTTTTAGTTGGAATAAATCTTTTGCGTGAAGGTTTGGATATTCCAGAAGTTTCCCTTGTTGCAATACTTGACGCCGATAAAGAAGGATTTTTGCGTTCGGAACGCTCTTTAATTCAAACCATAGGAAGAGCCGCGAGAAATGCAAACGGACAAGTTATAATGTATGCGGATGAAATCACTCCGTCCATGGAAATTGCAATAAAAGAAACACAGCGGAGAAGAAAAATTCAGTCCGAATATAACCTTAAACACGGCATTACGCCTAAAACAATTGTTAAAAAAGTTTCTGATGTTATCGAAATATCAAGCAAAAATTCAAAAAACGGAAAGATTTCTTACAAAATAACCGACAAACGTGAAAAAGAAAAAATAATTAGAGAACTCACAAAAGAAATGAAAACAGCCGCACAAATGCTGGAATTTGAACATGCTGCATTTCTTCGCGACGAAATTCAAAAAATACAGAATTCATAAGGAGAGGAATGATATTATGCCGCAAGATATAATAATCAAAGGAGCAAAAGAACATAATCTTAAAAATGTAAATTTAACAGTTCCGAGAGATAAACTCGTAGTTTTTACGGGTCTTTCGGGTTCGGGAAAGTCTTCACTCGCATTTGACACTATTTACGCAGAAGGTCAAAGGCGATATATGGAATCGCTATCTTCATACGCAAGACAGTTTTTGGGACAAATGAATAAACCTGATGTTGAAAGTATAGAAGGACTTTCTCCCGCAATTTCAATAGACCAGAAAACAACTTCAAAAAACCCACGTTCAACAGTCGGAACCGTAACCGAAATTTATGATTATTTAAGGCTTTTATACGCAAGAATCGGAGTTCCCCACTGCCCTGTTTGTCACAGAGAAATTACTCATCAAACAATCGACCAAATAACCGATAAAGTAATGGCGTTGGGAGAAACTACAAAAATTCAAATTCTTTCACCTATTGTCCGAGGTAAAAAAGGCGAGCACACAAAGGAGTTGGAAAATTTAAAGAAAAGTGGATTTGTAAGAGCTCGCATTGACGGAGAAATTCATGATTTATCGGAAAATATAAGTCTTTCAAAAAACCAAAAACACAGTATTGACGCAATTGTTGACAGAATAGTAATTAAAGATAATGTTAAATCAAGGATTACCGAAGCAATAGAAACGGCATGCAATTTATCGGGCGGAATAGTAACGGTGAACGTAAATATGGAAAAAGATATATTATTTTCAAAAAATTATGCATGTCCTTTTCATAATATTTCAATAGAAGAATTATCGCCGAGAATGTTTTCATTTAACAGTCCTTTCGGGGCTTGTAAAAAATGTACAGGCCTCGGAGTTTTCATGAAAGTAGACCCGAATTTAGTTGTTCCGGACAAAAACAAATCAATCCACGAAGGCGGAATAAAAGGTAGCGGATGGTCTATGGAAGGGAATTCAATTGCAAACATGTATTTTGAGGCACTTTCAAAAAAATACAATTTTTCTCTTGATACTCCGATTAAAGACTTGCCAGAGAATATACTAAATATCGTCCTTTATGGCACAAACGGAGAAGAACTTGATTTAGTCAGAAAAACTTCTTACGGAGAATCCAAATACAAAAACTCTTTTGAAGGAATTATACCTAACCTTGAAAGAAGATTTCGAGAAACAGGTAGCAACTGGGTTAAACAGGAAATAGAAACATTTATGAACGAAATTCCATGCGATGAGTGCAGCGGTAAACGACTTTCTCAAACCGCTTTGGGCGTTACTGTGGAAAACATAAATATCTCCGATTTGTGTGATAAATCAGTTAAGGAGCTTATTAAATTCATAAAATCAATCAAATTAAGCGAAAAAGATTCAATTATTGCTTCTCCGATACTAAAAGAAATAACAAACAGACTTCAATTCTTACAAAACGTAGGTCTTGAATATCTAACTCTTTCGCGAAGCTCGGGAACTCTTTCGGGCGGAGAAAGTCAGAGAATACGTCTTGCAACCCAAATAGGTTCGGCGTTAATGGGAGTCTTATATGTTCTTGACGAACCAAGTATAGGACTTCACCAACGAGATAACGATAAACTTATCGATGCTTTAAAAAATCTCCGAGATGCAGGAAACAGTGTAATTGTCGTAGAACACGACGAAGACACTATGTATGCCGCTGACTATATTGTCGACGTCGGCCCCGGTTCAGGTGTAAACGGCGGTCAGGTAGTTTGTGCAGGAACGGTTGAAGATATAAAAAATTGCGAAAACTCCATAACAGGCCAATATTTGAGCCACAAAAAATTTATTCCCGTTCCTGAAGTTCGAAGAAAAGGCACAGGAAAAAACTTAGAAATTATAGGAGCGACGGAACACAATCTAAAAAATATAAATGTTTCAGTACCGCTCGGAACAATTACGGGCGTAACAGGTGTGTCAGGTTCGGGGAAATCCACACTCGTAAACGAAATTATTTACAAAAAACTTTCAGCTGTTCTTAATCGAGCAAAAAATATTCCCGGAAAACACAAAGAAATTCGAGGAATTGAAAACCTTGACAAAGTTATAGACATAAGTCAATCTCCTATAGGAAGGACTCCTCGTTCAAATCCGGCAACATATACGGGAGTATTTACAGATATACGTGAATTGTTTGCTTCAACAAATGACGCAAAGTCCAAAGGATTCAAGAGCGGAAGATTTTCCTTTAATGTTAAAGGCGGAAGATGTGAGGCGTGTCAGGGCGACGGAATAATAAAAATAGAAATGCATTTTCTTTCAGACATATACGTACCGTGCGAAGTGTGTAAAGGAAAACGTTACAGCAGAGAGACTTTAGCGGTCGAATATAAAGGCAAAAACATAAGCGATGTACTGAACATGACCATAGACGAAGCTTTTGAATTTTTTGAAAATATTCCAAAAATAAAAACCAAATTAAGCACCCTAAAAGAAGTAGGACTTGGATATGTAAAGCTCGGGCAACCCGCAACAACTCTCTCGGGAGGAGAAGCTCAAAGAGTAAAACTCGCAACTGAACTGTCAAAAAGAGCCACAGGTAAAACTCTTTATATTCTCGATGAACCTTCAACAGGCCTTCACACTGCCGATGTTCACAGACTTACAGAAGTACTTCAAAAACTTGTAAAATCAGGAAATACCATAATAATAATCGAACACAACCTTGATTTAATAAAAATTTGTGATTATCTAATAGACCTAGGACCCGAGGGCGGAGAAAACGGCGGACAAATCATAGCACAAGGTACTCCGGAAGAAGTGGCTGAGAATAAAAGCTCTTATACCGGAATTTATCTCAAAAATGTTTTATAATCATTGACTTTTTTAAACATTATGTTAAAATGCACTCGAATATTTACGAAAGGAGGAAAAATTAATGTCCAGCGAAGAATTAAAAGACAGCTTTGCAAGAGAAAAATTAAAATCAGCTGCTAAATCTCAAATAAAAAATGACTTTGTAATGATTTTTTTATTTTATCTTATACGTTTTGCTATATCTACAATTGTAAGGTATGTTTTTAACCTCAATTCCGCTCCGAGAGAAGAAGACTATATGTTTCCAATCATGCCCTATATAGCATCATCCTACGGATCAAGCGGAGTGATATTTTTACTTGAAATATTCTTTTATTCACCACTGGAATATTCACTAAGCCGTGCTTATCTCGGACTTATGGAAGGAAAAAGAGTAAAATTTAGTATATTTGCAATCGGATACACCGAGGCTTGGGGAAAATCCATACTGCTTTCATTTTTAACTCGAATTTTTACAATTTTATGGGGGTTACTTTTTGTTATCCCGGGAATCATTAAATATTATTCTTACAGAATGGCGTTTTTCATTTTGGCTGATAATCCCGAACTAAGTGCAAGGGAAGCTCTGAAAAAAAGTGAAGAAATGATGAAGGGTCACAAAATGGATTTGTTTGTACTGGATCTTTCCTTTATAGGGTGGTTATTTTTAGTTGCCATAACTTTTGGAGTAGCATCAATTTACGTTGCACCTTATTACGGTGCTACTCAAGCAAATTTCTATAAAAACCTAAAAGAAGCCTAAAAATATTTCTCTTCGACAAGATTACTGTCGAAGAGATTTTTTGTACTATAAATAAATTAATTTCAATAAATCACAATCTCAAAAGTATAATACAAAAGAAAACTAATTAATATAATGTTTCATAAAGAACACTTTTATAAAATGCTTGAGCAAACCAAATTCATGAATTTATCTCAAAAAATATTTTATAATCATTGACTTTTTTAAGTATTATGTTAAAATGTACTCAAATATTTACGAAAGGAGGAAAAATCAATGTCAAGGAAAGAATTAAAATCGCTTGCAAAATCTCAAATAAAAAATGACTTCGCAATGATTTTTTTATTTTACATTATATTCGGTGCCATATCAGCACTTGTAAATGGAATGCAACAGGTAAGTATTTTTAACTTGGGAGCCATCACAACAAAAGGGAATTCCATTTATTTAACTACACCCACCGTAATATCTTTTTGCGGAATAGGCGGGTTGTCATTACTGCTTACATTGTTCTTTTGCTCACCAATAAGCTATTCATTGAGCCATGCTTATCTCGGTCTTATAGAAGGCAAAAAGGTAAAGTTTAGCATGTTTGCAATCGGATACACTGACGCTTGGGGAAAATCCATACTGCTTTCGTTTTTAATTTGGATTTTTACACTTTTATGGAGTTTACTTTTTGTTATCCCGGGAATTATTAAATCTTATTCTTACAGAATGGCGTTTTTCATCCTAGCTGATAATCCCGAATTAAGTGCAAGTGAAGCTTTGCAAAAAAGCAAAGAAATGATGAAAGGTCACAAATTGGATTTATTTATACTGGATATTTCTTTCATATGGTGGTCCCTTTTGGTTGCAATAACATTCGGAGTAGCTTTGATTTACGTTGCGCCCTATGTTGGTGCGACTCGAGCAAATTTCTATAGAAGTTTAAAAGAATCTTAAAAATATTTCTCTTCGACAAAATTACTGTCGAAGAGATTTTTTGTATTATAAATAAATTAATTTCAATAAACCATAATTCCCAAGATATAATCCCAGAAAAAATGAACTAATATAACATTCCATATGGATTTTGTTTTTCGAAAAATCAACGCAAAAAACGTTCCTATAAAAAACACTTGAATAAATTCACTTAGCGTCTGCAAAAAATTATAATTAAGAATAGCTACATAGGCTTGTAAATGAATTATTGCAAAAAACAAACTTGAAAGTATAATAGCTTTTACTTCCGATAAAGTAATTGAAAATTTATTAAAAAGCTTATTTTTATTTGTTTTACATTTGTCAAATAATGACCAAGATGCCGTATATACCCAACCTCTGAAAAATAATTCTTCGTAAACAGATAAAACGAATAAATTTATGCATCTTTCAAAATTATAATTCAAAAAATTAAAAGAACATATTTTTTGAGATATCAAAGACCTAAATGCAAAAAGCCAAATAAAAATTCCTATAAACGAATAAATTAAATTTTTAAAATCAAACTTGCTCCACATTTCCGTCAATTTCAACTTTAAATCTTTATCGAAATATTTCAAAATAAAAGTCAAAAACGCGGTCATCAAAAGGCGTTTAATTGTACTGTCAAAGGAAGTATATGAAGGAATCAGAACCATTCCCCACCATACTAAAATTAAAATTAATGTAAAAATACAAATTTTTTGCATATTAAGTTCTTTCGAACATATTTTCTTTAACATTTATCAATTTCACCTCCATAAAAAAACATTAACACACCTCACAAATATAACATAAAAATACAAAATTCACAATTTTAATTTTTACAAAAATAAATAAACATCCCTTAGCCTAAATAAAGGTATTTCTTTAATGAGTGAAGCCCTGTTCTACTAGTTACCTCTAAAGAAGGCTTATATGATCTGGAACTTGCGAAGGATTCGTTAATTGCTATCCATAAATAGGTATATAGTTAGTTATTCTCCGAATTCACCTTGTTTTAACTGATTTTTTACTGCATTTTTTCCTGGTGTATCTACATAATATCTTCTATGCCAAAATTTTCGGTTCCTATATTGAAAATTAAGATATATATCATCAAACTGCTTTTTTAAATATTCATAATCCCCGATATACTCATCTTTGGAAGTATATCCCATAGCATATGTATACGGTCGGGACAACTTCTGCCTGCACTATATTTACTCTTTTTTATTTACACAGCTCTCTTACTCGCATAAAACACTTTTCTTCTATGTTTAGGCGCAAACACTATAAGATATTTGCAGTTCCGCTTTGCATGTCCTCCTTTTGATTTTTTTTAGAAGTTTTCAGAGCGCTAATCCAATATAAGTTTTTGCATTTTTTACACCGCTTAAGCTTTACTAAACCACGCGGGCTTTCGCTTGCTTTTCTACACACAACAAAAAGTCTTTTGACCATCTAAACAGTCAAAAGACTTATGATTTTAATTAATTATTTTTTTGAATTAATTTTAAATTCAATTTTTCCCTCGTCGGTACAAATGCAGTCAACTGCATAGTTTGCTTTTATTTTTCCATCAACTATAAATTTAGCTATAGGTTTCTTTATGTTTTCATTAATAGCGTTTCGTATTTGATTAGTACCTAATCTATGGTTTATCTTTACTGAAGAAATAAGGTTAATTACGCTTTCATCAACTTTAACTTTAATGCCTTGTTTTAACATACTACGCTCAAACGAGTTAACAAATATTTTTACTATTTCTTTAAAACTTTCAGAGTTTAATTTATTGAATACTACAACTTCGTCTATTTGATTGACAAATGTCTCTCCCAAGCATTTATTTATTTCCTCTAAAGCATTTTTCTTAACTACGGCTTTATCGTCATTGTCCGCACTGTCTAAAATAGCCTTTGAACCAATATTTGTAGTTATAGCAACTATAGTATTTGTAAAATCAACTTTGTGTCCAGCACTGTCAAATATATAACCGTTTTCCAAAATTTCAGAAATAATGTTAAGAGTTGAAACATTGGCTCTTTCCAATTTATCAAAAACTACAACTGAATAAGGCTTTTGCAACACTTTATCTATAAGCGAACGTTTTGAAAATTCTTGACCCAAATCAACCCTTATGCAACTTCCGATTTCATTTCCTAAACGCTGAGCTAAGGCTGTTTTACCAACATTTGGAGTACCGGCAAACAAGAACGATGCACGTGGTTTTGAACTGTCGCTCATACCTGCTCTGCTTCGACGAACTGCATTACTTACGGATGCTACCGCCTCTTCTTGACCCTTTATGTAACCTCCTATGCGTTTTTCTAAAAGTCTTAAAGCTTCAGCTTCAGACGCAGATATCTCTCCCATAGGAATACCTGTTTCACCAGAAATTATTTTTTGTATATCTTTTTCTGTTACAGTTACAACATCGAGCGGGTTAGCTAAAAGCGTATTTTCTCTATACACAGATTTAGCCGCTGAGCCTACGACATCTATTGCTTTATCCGGATAAGAACGGTTTTTCATGTATTTACCGGTCAATTCCACAGCTGCAACTAACGCTTCTTCCGATATGCGTACATGTCCGTCTTCTTCAAATTTATACGATATGCCTTTTAACATTTCAAGTGTTTGGGCCTCACTAGGCTCTTCCACCAATACTTTAGTAAATCTTCTGTCAAGAGCAGGATCTTTAGCAATATATGTATTATACTCGTTATTTGTTGTAGCTGCTATTATCTTTATGTCTCCATTATCGATATACGTTTTGAAAAGTTCTGCTGCATTGCATTGAACTATTTGATGGAATTCATCTATAAACAAAATTATATTAGGGTCTTTTGCTGCGGTTTCAAAAAGTGCTCTCATACGTCCTACAGGTCCTGCACCGTTATTATAAGCTTTACCTGCTATAAGGCTTACCATGTTTACTTTAAGAATTCTCTTATTTTTAAAGTCGTCAGGAACATCACCTTTAGCAATTTTATAAGCCAGTCCTTCAACAAGAGCCGTTTTTCCTACACCCGCTTCTCCGATAACACAAGGATTTCCCTTTCCACTACGTGTAAGAATATTAATCATATTTTCTGTTTGTTGTTCGCGGCCAATTGCAGCGTGAAGTTTACCCATCGTAGCTTCTTGAACAAGATCGACGCAGTATTGATCTACAACGGAATACGTATCCGGGTCAAGCCATCCTTTTGCTTGAATAATTTGCATTAAAGGTATCCTAATGGCCTTTATAACGTTACCAACTGCACCTGATATAAACATACTTGGAATACAAGCAAGTGCCCTCATCGTTTCTTTTGAAACAGCTTCTAAAAACGCCATATACATTCTCCTTTTCTTAAATTAACATAATACTATTGTATCATAAAATTCTAAAAAAATCAAACAAAATATCACTTGTTTTTAATTATATTTAAACATTTGTTTGATTTATAAATTTTTCTACAAATTCTTCCAAATTATTTGTTTCAAAAGTAAGTTCATCATAATTTTTCTTTTTTAACATAAGATAAAATTTAATTTTAGGTTCTGTTCCGGACGGCCTGACAACCACCCGCGTCTCGCCTTCCAAATAAAAGATAATGACATCGGAGAACGGTAATTTTTTAGATTTTACAACATGTCCACTTTCATCAGTTACCGTTGATTGCAAATAATCTTCAATTTTAATAATTTTTCTTTCAGCAAAACATTTTTCAGGGTTATGTCTTAACTTCTTCATAATATTTTTTATATGCAAAACACCGTCAATTCCCTGAAATTCAAAACTTAAAGTCTTTTCCCCGAAAAATCCGTACTTACTTTTAAGCTTGTCCAAAACATCTATAAGATCCATATTCATTCGTTTGTAATATAAAGCTGCTTCGCACAAAAGCAGAGCTGCAGAAACTGCGTCTTTGTCGCGTACATAAGTTCCCGTTAGATAACCATTGCTCTCTTCAAAACCAAGTATAAAATCAGATTCTCTTTCACTTTCTTCCAAACAACGAATTTCTGAAGCTATATTTTTAAAACCCGTCAGGACTTTTTTTACTTCGCATCCAAATGTAGACGCTATTTTTTCTACCATAGGGCTGCTAACTATCGTTGTAATTATTATAGGATTTTCAGGCATATTACCTGATTTGATTTTTTCTGTCAAAACATAATTACACAACAGTATACCTATTTCGTTACCGTTTAAAAGCTTATATTCTTCTCCGTGCTTAACACATATTCCGACCCTATCGGAATCTGGGTCGGTTGCCAGTATAATGTCTGCGTTTTTCTTTACAGCGACTTCTTTTGCCAATTTAAACGCTTCTTCTGACTCGGGATTGGGGTAAGGACAAGTTTCAAAATTTTCATCGGGATTTTCCTGTTCGGGTACAACATATAAATCTTTTAAACCCGAAGAATCCAAAACTTTCTGAACAAAATAATTTCCCGCTCCGTTTAACGGGGTATAAACTACGCTCAATTTCGAAAGAGAAAAATTATTAACTCTTTGATTCATTACACATTTAAAATAATTATCATAAACATTATCTTCGACAAAGGAAACCAAACCATATTCCACAGCATGTTCAAATCTCATTATCTTTACATCTCTAAAAATATCAACACGGCATATTTTCTCATAAACTTTTTCGGCGACATCTTCGGTCATTTGAGCTCCATCTTCCCCATAACATTTATAACCGTTATACTGAGGGGGGTTATGACTTGCTGTTATCATTACTCCTGCACTGGTTTTTAAATTTCGGACACAAAACGACAAAAACGGCGTAGGTTGAATTTCTTGCGTTACATATGACCTTATGTTATTGCCTGCCATAACAGACGCTGTTTCAAATGCAAATTTTTTTGAATTTTTTCTCGAGTCATAAGATATGGCGACAGATGGATTATCATATTTTTCATTAAGATAATCGGCCAATCCCTGAGAAACTTTTCTTACAGTATAAATATTCATTCTGTTAGTTCCTGCGCCCATCATTCCGCGCAGGCCGGCAGTTCCGAATTTAATATCTTCACTAAATTTATTGTCTATTTTTTCAGGAAAATCTTTCATATCTATAAGTTCCTGCATAATTTCTTTATCTTGAACATTGTTTATCCACGTTTTGAATAATTTTTTTGCTTCTTTCAATTTATAATATCCTTTCCGTAACATTGAATAATATTAACACGAATAAAAATTTTATCATATAGGCTAAGCTAATTCAAATAAGTAAACGCCTGTTTTTTAAATTCAAAAAAATTCACATTTATATTATCTAAAAAGAATTGTTTTTATGTGAGTATAATTAAAAACAATTGATTTTTTCTTTACATGATAAAAGTCACGCTTTTAACGGCGTGACTGTCACCAATAGACTAGATTACTTTTGAACTTGACTTCTTAGTCTCATGGTCTTATCAAGAATCTTTTTACGTATTCTTAAATTTTTCGGTGTAACTTCGAGCAATTCGTCGTCATCTATAAATTCAATGGATTGCTCTAAACTCAGTATACTTGGAGGAGTAAGTTTTAAAGCTTCGTCCGAACCTGAAGCACGCATATTCGTAACGTGTTTCTTTTTACATACATTAACCGTTATATCTCCTGCTTTAGGCGTAGAACCAACTACCATTCCTTCGTAAACGTCTATACCCGGCCCTATGAAAAGGCGTCCTCTATCTTGAGCGGCAAACAATCCATATCCCGTAGAAACTCCGGTTTCATGCGCAACAAGTGAACCGTGACGTCTTTGAGTTATTTCTCCTTTATAAGGTTCGTAAGCGTCAAAAACTTGATTAAGAATTCCTTTTCCGTTGGTATCTGTTAAAAATTCCGAACGATAACCTATAATTCCTCTTGAAGGCACTCTGAATTCTATCTGAGTCGTTCCGCTTTCTTTTGGAGACATATTCACCATTTCAGCTTTACGTGCACCGATCTTTTCGATAACTGCTCCAACATATTCTTCGGGGACTTCAACAGTTAAGATTTCGATAGGTTCGCATAAAACGCCATCTATGTTTTTCATTATTACCTGTGGTCTGGATACTTGAAATTCATAACCTTCACGTCTCATTGTTTCTATCAAAATGGAAAGATGCAGTTCTCCCCTGCCTGAAACTTTAAAGGTATCTGCAGAATCTGTTTCTTCAACACGCATTGAAACGTTTGTTTCTATTTCTTTAAACAATCTGTCCCTAACATTTCTGGAAGTGACGAATTTTCCCTCGCGTCCTGCGAAAGGACTGTTATTAACCATAAAATTCATCGATACCGTAGGTTCGTCTATTTTAACAAAAGGCAACGGTTCAATATTTTCAGGGTCGCAAAGAGTTTCACCGATGTTAAGATTTGGTATTCCCGAAACAGATATTATTTCACCTAAACCTGCTTCTTGCGACTCAACTCTGTTAAGTCCTTCAAAAGTGTAAAGCTTACCTATTTTAACGTTTTTGTTTTCGCCTTCTCGAGTGCATAAAACAACATTTTGCCCGCTCTTTACATTACCGCGTTCAACCCTTCCGACTCCTATGCGACCAACGTAATCATCATAGTCTATATTTGAAATAAGAATTTGCAAAGGCCCGTTTTCGTCCCCTTGAGGTGCGGGAACTTCTTTTACAATCGTTTCAAAAAGAGGCATTAAATTCTCTTTGGAATCATTGTCGTCAACAAACGCATATCCGTTTCTTCCCGATGCATATACAACAGGAAACTCGATTTGACTGTCATCGGCACCTAGCTCAATAAATAAATCCAAAACTTCGTCGACAACTTCCTCAGGTCTTGCTCCGGGGCGGTCGATTTTATTGACTACAACTATTGGTTTTTTACCGAGTTTAAGAGCTTTTTTCAAAACAAATCTTGTCTGAGGCATACATCCTTCAAAAGCATCTACCAAAAGAAGAACTCCGTCTACCATCATTAAAATTCGTTCAACTTCCCCGCCAAAATCCGCATGGCCGGGAGTATCAACTATATTTATTTTTATGTCTTTATACATTACGGCTGTGTTTTTAGAAAGAATTGTAATTCCTCTTTCTCTTTCCAAATCTCCCGAATCCATAACTCTTTCGGCAACACTCTCGTTTGTTCTGAATATTCCGCTTTGCTTAAGCATTTGGTCGACAAGAGTGGTTTTTCCGTGGTCAACGTGTGCAATTATAGCTATATTTCTTAAATTTTTTGAACTTCCCATATTAATTACTTCCTTAAATCAATGTTTATCTTTTAAATTATCAATTAAATTTTTAAATTCACCGCTTATTTCTCTGTTAGCTCCAAGAGGCATTTTATCATAAACTTCCATGACTTTTTCTCTCATCCAAATTCCCGGGGTAATTCTAACTGAATAGCCACATCCGTTATCAACCATCCACTCATAAAAATCGGCTCTTGGAAAGCCGTACATTGCAAGAATTGTCATGATTACTCCTCCGTGAGTAAAAACAGAAGCCGATGTAACTTTTCTTCGCATCATAGATTCTACTATTTTTTCAAATGTTATTCCTATTCTTTTGTAAAAATCTCCCCAGCTTTCTCCGTTTGGAGGGACTACATTTGTTCCTCGTTTCATCCACTTTAAATATGATTCATTTCCTAAAAGTTCTTGGGTTGTTTTGCCTTCCCAATCTCCGAAATTGCACTCTTTTAAGTCATCGACAATTATGGGTTTAATTTCAGGATATATCACATCGCAGGTTTGAATACAACGCTGAAGAGGACTGCTGTAATACTCTTGAGCTTTGGGATATTCATAGGAATTTTTGAGATCGCGTAATTTTTCCATTCCCTCTTTGCAAACCGGAATATCCCAAACACCTGCGTACTTGCCTGTAAGGTTGGCTTCGGTTAATCCGTGGCGTATAAAATGAACAACATATGACTGCATAGAGTGCATTCCTCCTTATTTATGTACAGATAATTTCTTTTCGGTTCCGTTTAAAAGCCTTGAAATATTTCCTCGGTGCTTGATAACAATTATTACAGAAACTATAAATGAAATCAGTGTAGGAAACCAAACTATGTACAAAGAGGCATTATCAACGCTACGATATGCGGAATAAGAAAATATAAATGTTGATATAGGATACGAAACGGCCGCAACAATAGACGCCAGCGACACAATTTTACTAAACACCAAAATCACTATAAATACTGTTATTAAAGTCAAAAATACACGCCAATCAATAAGCAGCATTGCAGACCATGTGGTTAAAATTGCCTTTCCGCCTTTAAATCCAAAAAAACACGGGTAAATATGACCGATAACGCACATAAGAGTGGCTACATATGAAGTATAAACAAAAATTTCCGCAGAATCACTTTTTGAAAAAAACCACGAAGTAATCCACGAACTTAAAGCAACAGCCGCAACTCCCTTTGCAAAATCTCCCAAAAAAGTAATAATAGCCATTTTTTTACCCATAGTACGCAAAACATTGGTAAATCCGGCATTTCCGCTTCCGACACTTCTTATGTCATTTTGTGACTTAAACAATCTTGTAACCACAATAGAAGAATTGATACAACCAATTAAATAAGAAACTACAGAAACAAGCAAAAAAGAAATTATATAATATTTAAACAAAAAAGCATTTTCAAGCATTGTAAATATTTTCTGCCTTTCTTAAACAGTTTAAATTTTTGGTTCAAACTTTTGTTCAGATTTTTCGCGAATAACAAATCTTATCGGCGTTCCGATAAAACCAAATGTACTTCTTAAAGTATTTTCCAAATAATGCTGATAAGAAAAGTGGAACAATTCAGCTTTATTTACAAAAAATACAAATGTAGGCGGTCTGACGCTCACTTGGGTCATGTAGTAAATCTTCAAACGCTTTCCCTTGTGAGTAGGAAGAGGAGTTTTTACAACGGCTCGTGCCAAAACATCATTTAATGTTCCTGTGGAAATACGCATTGAATTATATTCTGAAACTTTGTTAATACACTCAAAAATTTCATTTACTCTTTGACCGGTTTTGGCAGAAATAAAAATTACAGGTGCATAAGACATAAATAAAAATTTTTCTTTAATTTTCTTTTTGTATTCATCCATAGTTTTATCGTCTTTTTCTATGGCATCCCACTTATTAACGATTATTATGCAAGCTTTTCCCGATTCATGTGCAATTCCGGCAACTTTTGTATCTTGTTCGGTTACACCTTCTTCGGCGTCTATCATAATAATACAAACTTGTGCTCTTTCCACTGCCAATTTTGACCTTATTATACTATATTTTTCTATTTTATCATTGACTTTGCTTTGACGTCTTAAACCCGCCGTATCGATAAAATTATATTTACCGAATTTATTTGAAATGAAAGTATCTATAGTATCACGCGTCGTTCCTGCAACGTTAGAAACTATGCTTCTTTCAAAACCTGAAATATAATTTATAAGAGAAGATTTTCCTACATTTGGTTTGCCTATAACTGCCACCGATATACCTTCGTCTGAGTCTTCCGCATCGGAATCGGGCAAAAACTTAAACACTTCATCAAGTAAATCTCCTGTTCCATGGCCATGAACAGAAGAAACTTGTATAGGATCTCCAAGACCCAAGTTGTAAAATTCGTAAAAATTATAGTCTGCTCCACCGATTGCATCGGACTTATTTACGCAAAGAATGATCGGCTTTCCGGATTTTTTTAACATATGAGCTATTTCTAAATCCGAAGAAACCATTCCGGTTTTGACATCGACAACAAATACTACAACGTCTGCCAACTCAATAGCAAGTTCCGCTTGCCTGCGTACCTCTTTGGAAATAATATCATTTGATTTTAACTCTTCGATACCACCGGTATCCACAAGAGAAATTTTTCTATTCTTCCACTCACACTCCCCGTAAACCCTATCACGAGTAACTCCGGGAGTGTCGTCTACTATAGAAATACGCTTACCGACTAATTTATTGAAAAGCGTAGATTTACCCACATTCGGGCGTCCAACTAACGCCACGACAGCTTTGGCCATTTCATCACATCCTGATATAATAAAATAAATATTCTTGAAGAAAATAGAGAAGGATTTCTCCTCCTCTAAATAGATGTTATCATAACAAAATCAGCTATTCAAAAATTAAGCTCCTTTTTTAATAACTTCTCTGTCTCTGTAGTAACCGCAAGATTTACATACTCTGTGAACGAGTTTGAACACTCCACATTTTTCACATCTGCTCAAAGCAGGAGCGTTTATTTTCCATACGTTTGAACGTCTTTTATTTCTTCTTGCTTTCGAATGCTTTCTTTTAGGTACTATTGCCACTATTAAGGCACCTCCTTGTGAACACAACAAAAAATCCGTTTATAATCGGTAATACTATTATAAGTGTTGTTGCGAGATTTGTCAAGAGAATATCTAAAAATTTACTCACCTGAATCCGAGGATTTATTTGCTACATTTTTTATGAGTATAAATGGTGTCAATTCATCAGACTGTCCTGCAGGATTATCTTTTATAAGTGAAATCAAAAAATCATCTGAAAGTTTATCTATTTCGTCACATTTTCCTAATATTTCAACCCCGAAATCATTAGCATCTACTATCATTGAATTAACCCCGAATGCATTTTCAATCTCGTTACATACTTTTTTAGGGTTTTTAGGGTTTAAAAGCGCAATATCATGGTAAACATCAAATGAGGAATTCATATAAAAACCGTCTATTCCGTCAATTCCATGACCTGCAATTTTATAAAAAACTCCCTTTATTCCAAAAATTTTAGTAACTGCTGAACAAAAACAAGCAAATAAAATCCTCGGCAAACCGGCCAAATTTATAGCTAATTGCAATTTATAGGGCTCGTCCATAGCTACTCCTCTGTTGTTAGAAGAAGCAAATTTGGATAAAAATTTTGCCCAAAATCCAAGTTTTACATCTTTTTTGTCAACAGTATTATCTTGGCACATGGATATAATCTTTTCACTTATTGACAAAATATCTCCTTTCTCATACAAAGGATCAACATATTTGTTTATAAGTTCTAAATAAGATTCTCCCCTTTGGACAAAATGGGTTTGAATAGCTATTCTTTCAAATTCAGTTCCACCGGCTTCTACATTTTTTCTTAAAAAATATACTATACCATTTTTTTCTCTTTTTGCATCTTCCGTATTTCTAAATCCCATAATTTTTTACCTCGTTCAAAAATTAATATATGACGATAAATTTGAAATCAATATCCGGGTTTTTTTAGTAATTTAAACATATTTTTTTTATACTCTTCTACACCAGGTTGATTGAACGGATTAACATCCATCAAATATCCTGAAACTGCACAAGCTTTTTCAAAAAAATACACAATATACCCCAAATTATACTCGGAATATTTATCAATTGTAATAATAATATTGGGCGTTCCCCCGTGTGTATGAGCGGAAACTGTAGCTTCAAAAGCTTTTTCATTTATATAGTTTAGCTTTTTTCCACATAAATAATTCAGATTATCCAAATTATTTTCATATTCAGGAACAGATAATCCTTCATTTGAATTTTTTAACTTTAAAACAGTTTCAAATAATATTTTGTTTCCTTCTTGGATAAATTGTCCAATAGAATGCAAATCTGTCGTGAATATAGCCGATGCAGGAAAAATTCCTTTACCATTTTTTCCTTCACTTTCACCAAAAAGTTGTTTCCACCATTCAAAAAAATATCTAAGTTTTGAATCATATCCTGCAATTAATTCAACAAATTTTCCCCTATTGTAAAAAATATTTCTTAAAACCGCATATTTGTAACAATAGTTACTTTTTAAAGATTTATTTAGAAAATATTTGTAAGAATCATATGAACCTTTTAATATTTCATCTACATTTGCTCCGCTTACGGCCAAAGGAAATAGCCCTACCGCGGTCAAAACCGAATATCTTCCACCTATATTTTTAGGTATTTCAAGACATTCATACCCCTCTTTTTGAGCCATTTTCAATAACGAACCGTTGGCAGAATCTGTAGTGCAGTAGATTCTATTTTTTGCTTCTTCTTTTCCGTATTTATCTTCAAGAAATTTTCTGAAAATTCTAAATGCTATAGCGGGTTCGGTCGTTGTTCCTGACTTTGAAATAACATTAATAGAAACATCTTTTTTATCACAAATTTTTAAAATATCTTCCATATCTGGAGAACTTATAGAATTACCTACAAAAAAAATCTGAGGTGAATCTTCAATTAAATAGTTGTAATTTTGAGAATTTAGAAATTCTATAGCAGCACGTGCCCCCAAATACGAGCCACCTATACCGATAACCAAAAAAATGTCGGAATTTTTTCTTACTTTTTCAGCGGCAAGTTTAATTCTTTTAATTTCCGAAAAATTAGGATTAGCAGGGAGTTCCAACCAACCTTTAAAATCGTTATTTTTCTCAAAAGAAAAATGTAAATTATCATGTATTTCGTTTATTTTGCTTTGATATTTTTCGATTTCCTCATTTGTAACAAATTCATCTAAAAAACTCGCATCAAAATTAATCATCAAACATAACCTCTTAAAATATGCATTTACAAAAACATAGTATGCCCTAAAGTCTCAAAGGTTAAAAAGACTTTTGAGCATACCCACCTTAGCATTAATTAACTATTTAATCATTCCGGCAACTTCTTGAGCAAAATTATCTTCTTTTTTCTCTATTCCTTCGCCTTTTTCAAATCTAACAAAAGAAACAATTTTGATATTTGTTCCTAATTCTTTGGAGATATTTTGTGTATATTGCTCTATATTTACGTTCCCATCTTTAACAAAAGCTTGATTCATAAGGCAAACTTCTTTGTAATATTTTCCTATTCTACCTTCTACTATTTTCTCAGCAATATTTTCGGGTTTTCCGTCGCCGACAATTTGCTCTTTCAATATTTTTCTTTCATGAGCTATTACATCTGCCGGTATTTCTTCAGGAACAAGGTACAAAGGATTAATTGCTGCTATTTGCATAGCTACGTCTTTAGCAAATGATTTAAAAATATCTGTGTTGGTGACTTCTTTGTTTTCTACATCAAAATCTACCAATACGCCAATTTTTCCTGCTGCATGAACATAACCTGCAACTACGCCTTCAAAACGTTTAAAACGTCTGATTTTAATATTTTCACCTATTGTTAGAATTTTTTCTTGTAATATTTCTTCAATTGTTTTTCCGTCTTCTGTTTTTAATTTCAACAATTCTTCAACAGATTGAGGATTTTTTTCTATTACAGTTTCTCCACAAAGTTTAACAAATGATTGAAAATCTGTGTTTTTTGCAACAAAATCCGTTTCGGAATTTACTTCAATTGCCACGCCGACAGTTCCTTCGTCATTGGTGTAAGCCATTGCCAATCCTTCGGCAGCTACTCTTGAAGATTTTTTGGTTGCTGCAGCTAAACCCTTTTCTCTTAAAAAGTCTATAGCCGCGGCCATATCTCCGTTGGATGAAGTAAGAGCTTTTTTGCAGTCCATCATACCGCATCCGGTTTTTTCTCTAAGTTCTTTAACATCTTTAGCAGTAAAACTCACGCTAATTCCTCCTAAATTAAAACTTACGGTCTAACAAGCCGAACTTTTAATCAAATTCTATTCAAAAATTCGGTCCTATATTATTCAAACTGTATTATTTTATTCTGCTTCGACAGTTTCAACAGATTCCGTTTCAACAAATTCTTCTTCAGAAACTTCCGGAAGAATTTCTTCCTGAATTTCGCCTTCTTTTCCCTCTATTACGGCCTGAGCCATAGCTCCGCTTATGAGTTTAACCGCTCTGATGGCGTCATCGTTTCCGGGAATTACATAATCAACTGCATCCGGGTCACAATTTGTATCTACTATTGCAACTACCGGTATATCGAGCTTTTTAGCTTCGGCAACAGCAATACGTTCTTTTTTGGGGTCTACTACGAAAAGTGCTCCGGGGAGTTCCTTCATGTCTTTAACTCCGCCTAAAAATTTTTCAAGTTTTTCAATTTCCAAACGAAGTTTTATTACTTCTTTTTTCGGAAGGAGTTCGAATGTTCCGTCTTCTTCCATGGCTTTAAGTTGGTTCAAACGGCTTACTCTTTTACGTATGGTTGAAAAGTTTGTAAGCATTCCGCCGAGCCATCTTGCATTTACGAAAAACGAGCCTGATTTTAAAGCTTCGGATTTCACTGATTCTTGAGCTTGTTTCTTTGTTCCTACGAAAAGAACTGATTTTCCTTGCTCGGTTATTTCTTTAATGAAATTGTAAGCTTGGTCAAGTTTTTTTACTGTTTTTTGCAAATCGATAATATAAATACCGTTGCGTTGAGTAAAAATGTACTCAGCCATTTTTGGATTCCATCTGCGGGTTTGGTGTCCGAATTGCACACCTGCTTCTAAAAGTTGTTTCATTGATACTACTGACATTAAATTTTCCTCCTTGGTTTTTTCCTCCGCCGAATTCAAGCCTTTTGGCCACCTGTGTATTTGTATTTCTTTTCGGCGTGTGTATTGAACTGATTTAATATACCATAAAACAATAAAAAATGCAAGAACCGTTTGATTAAATTTTTAAATTATAAACATTGCGTCGCCAAAACTGAAAAATCTGTACTTTTCTTCAACCGCCGTTTTATATGCTCGCATGGTGTTTTCGTATCCTGCGAACGCCGAAACAAGCATTATAAGCGTGCTTTCGGGAAGATGAAAATTAGTTATGAGTGCGTCTGTTATTCCGAATTTATAACCGGGTTTTATGAATATATCGGTAGATCCTTCAAAAGCTTGAATTTCTCCGAATTTGTCGTATACAGACTCAACGGTACGGCAACTTGTTGTTCCGACGCATATGACTCTGTTACCCGCTTCTTTTGTATTTTTTATTACGTCTGCGGTACTTTGTGGAATTATAAAAAATTCAGAATGCATTTTATGATTTTGAATATTGTCGTCTTTCACCGGACGAAAAGTTCCCAGACCCACATGAAGTGTAACCGAAACTATATTCACGCCTTTTTCTTTTATTTTTTTCAAAAGTTCGGGAGTAAAATGCAGCCCGGCTGTAGGAGCGGCGGCTGAACCCAAGTCTTTTGCGTAAACCGTTTGATAACGGGATTTGTCTTTCAATTTTTCTTTTATATAAGGCGGAAGAGGCATTTGGCCTATTTCTTCAAGTTTACTGAAAAAATTTTTTACATCTTCGAATTTCAATATTCTGTTTCCGTCGGGTAAAACTTCTGTTATTTCGGCTTTCAAATGAACTGCGTTTTTATCGCCGAAAATAAATTTAAATCCGCTTTTTGCTTTTTTACCCGGTTTAACCAAAGTTTCCCACGTTCCCGAGCCAAGCTGTTTAAGAAGCAAAAATTCAACAATGTATCCCGTTTCGGAATTTTTTCCGAAAATCCTTGCAGGCAAAACTTTGGAATCATTTATTACCATGCAGTCTCCCGAATTAAGATAATCAATTATGTCATGAAAATTTTTATGAACAATTTTTCCGTTTTGCTTATCAAGTATCATCAACCTCGAAGAATCCCTCGGTTCAATCGGGTGCTGAGCAATAAGTTCCTCGGGTAAATTGTAATTAAATGTACTTTTTTTATTAAAATCTACGTTCAAATTTTATTTCCTCCAAACTGTTTTAGACTTTTATTATATCAAATAAAACTCTTTGTGAAAATTATCAATAACAAAAATTAAATTCAAAAGCATTTTCTTCAGTAGTATAATAAAGCCACGAGCTCAATAATTTTAATAAAAGAGCCTGCGGAAAAATATTCAAGTCTGATTTTTAAGTATAGCAAAAACAAACTTTTACCAAACGTTCAAACAAATAATCAAATTGACTTACTTCTCAATACAATGATATTATAGAGTTTTGAAGTAATAAACAAAGGCGGTGAAAAGAGCAAATGATTTATTACGTCACAAAAAACAAGTAAACTTAAAATCATACGCTCAAAACATTATGAAAAAATATAAAGTAGGAATTTTGGGTGCTACGGGAACCGTTGGACAAAAATTTACAACTCTTCTGCAAAATCACCCATGGTTCGAAACAGAAATACTTGCAGCCGGCCCGAATTCTGCCGGAAAAACTTACAGTCAAGCTGTTGAAAACAGGTGGATTATGGACACTTCTATTCCTCCTGAAATTAAAAATAAGATAGTTTATGATGCAGTCAAAGATGCGGAAAAAATAGCAAAATCAGTAGATTTTGTTTTCTGTGCTCTCAGCATGAACAAAGATGAAATTAAAATATTGGAAGAAAAATACGCAAAATTAGAATGCCCTGTGATTTCAAACAACAGTGCAAATCGAAGTGTTTCGGACGTACCGATGATAATTCCTGAAATTAACGCTTCGCACATGGACATTATTCCGTATCAAAGAAAAAGGCTAGGGACTAAAAAAGGATTTACAGCCGTAAAATCCAATTGCTCGATTCAGTGCTACGTTCCAGCACTTCACCCTCTTTTCGAATTCGGAATAGATAAAATTCTTGTGTGTACATATCAAGCAATATCAGGAGCGGGAAAAAATTTCACAACATGGCCTGAAATGAAAGACAACATCATACCATTTATACAAGGAGAAGAAGAAAAATCCGAGCAAGAGCCTTTAAAAATTTGGGGAGAAATTGAAAATGATAAAATAATCCCAAACTCAAACATAAGCATTACTTCACAATGCTTGAGAGTTCCTGTCACCGATGGCCATACCGCAGCGGTTTTTGCGTCTTTCAAAAACAAAATTTCTCCGGAAATTGCAATTGAAAAATTGAAAAGCTTTAAAGGACATGAAAAAAGCAGAAATTTACCAAGCTCAACATCACAGTTTATAACCTATTTCGAGGACAGTTCCAGACCACAAATCAAACTTGACCGCAACATTGAAAAAGGGATGGGAATTGCAGTCGGAAGAATGCGAAATGATTCTCAGTATGATTTAAAATTTGTATGCATGAGTCACAACACGGTCAGGGGTGCTGCCGGAGGAGCAATTCTCTTGGCGGAAATGCTTCGCCGTGAAGGATATATATCATAATTTGGAGGCTATCTATAATGAAAAAAACAATTTTCAAAGGTGCCGGAGTAGCACTTGTCACCCCAATGAACAAAGACGGTTCGGTAAATTACGAAACTCTTGAGCAGTTGATAGAGTTTCAGATAAAAAACGGAACCGACGCAATCATAACCTGTGGAACAACGGGAGAATCTGCAACGCTCACTCCCGAAGAAAAACGAAAAGTCATAAAATTCACAATCGAAAAAACAGCAAAACGTATTCCCGTTATAGCAGGCACAGGATGCAATAACACACAGGCGGCTCTTATGTCTTCTTTAGAGGCTCAAGAGCTCGGTGCAGACGGATTGCTCATAGTAACTCCTTATTACAATAAAACCTCTCAATCGGGTCTCGTAAAACATTACACGTACATAGCCGATAGAGTTCATATTCCGATTATTCTTTATAACGTCCCATCAAGAACAGGAGTAAACATAAATCCCGAAACTTGTGCGGAACTGGCAAAACATCCAAACATTTGCGCAATAAAAGAAGCAAGCGGAGATATATCTCAAGTGGCTAAAATAAAAAATTTGTGCGGAGATAATCTTGATATTTATTCGGGAAATGACGATCAAATAGTTCCTCTTTTATCTCTTGGAGGAATAGGAGTAATATCAGTATTTTCTAATATTTGTCCGAGAGAATGCCATTTACTCGTTAAAGAATACTTGGAAGAAAACACTAAAATTGCTTCCAAAATGCAAATTAAATACTTGGAATTAATGAATGCAATGTTTTGCGATGTAAATCCCATACCCGTTAAAGAAGCTTTAAATATGATGGGATACAACTGCGGAAGATGCCGCATGCCTCTTGACATATTAAGCGAAGAAAACTGCAAAAAGCTTGAAAACACGATGAAAAAGTTTTCACTTATATAAATTCATAAAATAAAAAAGATGGAGAAAAAAGAAGAATATGAAAATAATAATTTGCGGTTGCAACGGAAAAATGGGAAAAGCCGTCGTTGAAGCTGCCGAAAAGTCCGAAGACTCAACCATAGTGGCGGGGGTAGACATAAGTGCCGATGAATCAAAAAAATTTCCTGTTTTCAAAAACATAGAAGAAATAAATTCATCTGCTGACGTTATAATAGATTTTTCCCACCCTTCTGCCCTTTCGTCTGTTTTAAATTACAGCAAAAAAAATAAAATACCCGCAGTAATTTGTACTACGGGTCTTTCGCACGAGCAAATCGAAAATATAAAAGAAACTTCGCATGAAGTTCCGATTTTTTATTCAAGAAATATGTCTTTGGGAATTAACCTGCTTTTGGAACTCGCAAAAACCGCTACCAAAGTTTTAGGAAAAACTTTTGACATAGAAATCATCGAAAAACACCACAATCAAAAAATTGACGCCCCCAGCGGAACTGCTTTGATGATTGCAGAAGAAATTTCGGAAACATTGGATAACGACGCAAAATACGTTTTTGACAGAACACAAAAACGTTTACCTCGAAGCAGAAATGAAATAGGAATACATTCCGTTCGAGGAGGAAACATTCCGGGAGATCATGAGGTGATTTTTGCAGGAAAAGACGAAATAGTAACGCTTTCTCATCACGCAGGATCTCGTAACATATTCGCTTTGGGCGCATTGCAAGCGGCGAAATTTACGTCCTTACAAGCTCCCGGACTTTACTCGATGAAAGATATGATTGAAAATTCATAGTTTTATTTCAAAATTTAAGATGTCTTCGGGAACGTCGTATCTGAAACAGTCCTTTGCTATACCCTTTATTGATTCTGATACATATACTCCCTTTTTGGCGACTACAAAAATAGGTATGCCATTGGAGTATGCAACGCCTGCTTCTACGCCTATCCCTATACTCATCTCCGACGCGTCGATTACAAATGCGTCGGAATGCTTTATTTTATCAAAAGCAATATCCATGACTTCTTTTCCCGACAATTCACAAGGACCGTAGTTTTGAACATTTCGAGCAAATGCAAATACACTTGCGTTTTTACTTTCAAACGAAGAACATATCCTTTCTATTAAATCTTTATTTCTCATGTCTTCATAATATTTTATAGCTAAAAATATTTTCATAATAAACCTCCTGCGTTTTTATATAATCATACATCAAATCAAATAAATTTTAAATCGGAGAAATCTATGTATACTTTAATAAAAAAAGAAATGAATGCACGACTTGGAGAATTTAAAACGCCTCACGGAACAATAAAACTTCCCGGATTTATGAATGTCGCAACTTGCGGAGCAATTAAAGGCGGACTTTCGGCAATAGATTTAAAAAACATAAAATGCCAAGATGAGCTCTGCAATACGTACCATCTTCACTTAAGACCCGGAGATGAAACAGTTAAAAGTCAAGGCGGAATAAGAAAATTTACTTCATGGGAAGGCCCTGTTCTTACGGACAGCGGTGGATTCCAAGTGTTTTCCCTTGCCAAGCTCAGAAATATAAAAGAAGAAGGCGTGGAATTTTCTTCACATATTGACGGTCACAAAATATTTATGGGTCCGGAAGAAAGCA
>CABUYS010000004.1 GCA_902495835.1 uncultured Oscillospiraceae bacterium
ATTATGAGCGCAAACTTTACGAATTTTTCCGCCGCCGTCAATAATCCATCTAACTGCTGTTTGAATTACTCCGCCAATAGAAAAAATAGTGAATATACTTGCGGCTATACCGCCTTTACCTGCTCCAATAGCAGTGGTAACGGGATCCATTGCTCGAGTTTTATTTTCTGAATTAAAGCTAAAAAGTAGCATATAACTCAATAATAATGCCATTGATTTTTTGAATTTCATACTTCAATATTCTCTTTCTGTTTATTTTCAAATATTTTACTTATCTTTTCTTTATTGTGGTTCAAAATCCACGAATTATAACGGTTATACACCATTTGTAAATTTTCAGTTAAGGGCGCCGCAACATCTAACCCCCGGTCATCATACAGGTAATAAAGTACACCGGTTTTACTGTTCAATAAATACACGTTTCCTGATAGAGTGTTTGTCCCATCTAATTCAGAACATATTATTTTCTTCAGTAATTCCGCAATTTTTACGGATTTTGTGGTAGATTTTATAACATATCTTTCTCTTACATAATTATCTTTTGAAGAGAAAATTTCATAGTTGCATTCACTTAATATATCTAATAAAAGGGAATGTATAACGTTTATGTTATCCAAATCTTTGCAAGGAGATTCTACCACTATGTACAAAATATCGTTTGGATTAAATAATTCACTGAAAATATCAATAGAACGCTCCATAGATGTTTCAATATAGCTATCCAAATCATCAGAGTTACCCAAATCCACGCCAATTTCAAACCTTATGCTTACAGGAAACTCAAAAAACACAGGAGCGGAAAGTTCTATATTGCCAAAATTATTTTTAAAAAAATCATTAAATTCATTTTTTAGATTCATAATTAATGCTCCTAAAAATTACTTTCGCAAAATTTTTCCATCCACTGCAAGTGACGTAATTCTTTGACATAATTTTATTTCCTGAATTAAATTTAAAAAGTAGTGCATAACTCAACAGTAGCGTTATTGCTTTTTTAATCTCTTTCAATTTATTTGATTATATCTTCATAGTATCGCAAGCTGGAATATTTTTTTAAAAGATCAGTAATAATTTTCTTTTCTCTTTCAAAATCGTTTGGATAAAAAATAAAATTAAAATGATGTGAAGGTTTTATAATGACATCGTATTCTTGGGATAACAAATATTCGTTTGAAACTCCACGAAAAGCGCCTTCAATTAGCATTTCTAAAATTCCTATATTTCCAGATATTTCAAATTCTACACCATTTTTTGAGTTTTTTCTAATTTGATTTTTTTTCAAAAATAAGACAATTTCCGAGCAAATATCTTTTACCTCACTATATAATTCACAAGAAATCCACGGATCCGAAAAAAGAGGGGAGGCAATTAAACCACTTATATTCTTATAATTAATATAATCACACAAAAAATTAGTCATTTCTTTCATATCTGAATAAAATTGTCTTCTTGTGCTTTCAAAAGTGTTTCGGATGCTTCCATCTGAATTAATACAGTAATGAATGGAATCGTATCCATGATCCCACTCATGAAAATGGTAAATTTCAATAAACTTTTTTCCCACATTGTTGTTATAATGTTTGGCATCAAATCTGAATTTTTTAAAAATTTCCTTTAACTCATTGCATGTAATTTTACGCAAACAATCCACACCTTCTTATATTTTTTAATGTATTTTATTTCAGTATCGAAATCCTCTAATTACTTTGCCTTCAGGTGCAACATCAGCATGTCCTCTGCCGTCCGGAGGCGAAACATCCCAATGTTCGCCACCATGTGGGGGACCTTTTTTTGCTGTCCAATTCGTTTTTTATGTTTATAACCACTTACTTTTTTATTTTTTCTAATTGTCAGGCTCTGTATCATGAGTTTACACATTTTCGCTCGGCTTCTTCGTAGGACTCGGTATTTTTTGTTTTACTAAATAAATATTAGTAATTTAAAGCTTCTTCTCTGTTTTGGCATAATATTGCGACATGCCCTTGATAACCTGTGGCACTTACTTTTACCATCGAAAAAACGAAACCAATCACGAACAAAAGCGATAGAACATATGAAATGATTTTTCTCATATATACCTCTTCTTTCTTAAAAAATTGTAATAGAGCCTTACTCTAGTACAATTTTTTGCTACGTAGCAAACCAGGTGTTAAAATAAAAATTTACATTTTGAGTATATAATCTACCTTAGTTTTAAAGATAACCCTAATCCCTTTAATTACCCATTTAAAAAATTAATAATTTAAGCAAATTTACAAAATCAAGAACTAGATTATTGCAATATAATCATTATAAACTATTTAGAATTTATTTTAAATAAGATTAATATAATTTTAATTATTTTTGTTTGGATTATAAATTGCGTAATTGATCAAATTTTATTTGTTAAATGGCGCTAATATTTTCTATGTACACATAAATATTCCAAAATTTAAAAATAATAAATAATGTGCTAGTATTTTTCATGTTTGACTGTTTAGGGTTCAGAGAAGATGAAACCTTGTTTGTTGTAAAATGGTTTGTAAAGCAAGGGGTAGAAGTTTGAAATACTTAAGAGAGCGAATAATGATTTGAGAATCATGTCGATAAACTTATGAACTATATAAGGTTTTGACTAGCCGGTGAAGAAAGTACATTTACGTCCGAGCAATTAAGTGAAGTGATAAACACTACTCGAAATAAAGCAAATTAAAAAGTGAGCTTGACAATAAATAAGACGCAATATCAAAACTTTACTATTATTATAATATATTCTTAAATTGGGCAGATGAATTTCAAAACGCATTTCTTGAGAAACGTAAAACAATAGCTTGTCAGCTAATAAGAAAAGTAAAAATTTGTTTTAATGTAAAATAGATTAGTGTTTATAAAACTACTAAATGTAAATAAAAAGTAGGATATTTCGAATGTATGGCACAGGTGATTTATTACAAAAAGCAAAAATTCGTTTAATGATATTTCAAAGATTTAGAAATATGAAATTTGAGTATAGAAATTGAAAATTTTGAGATTAAAGATATTATTTAACGGAATTGAAAAAATTTGTCTTAGAAATGTGACGATAAAGTTTGTTTGCTTCGAAAATTTATTTAAATATGGAAAGTAATAAATGTAAAAACTGTAAATTCAATAAAAAATGTGTTTTAAGCTCGCAAAGTATGCTCTAAAATAAAATACTATCTGCTTTAAGCGCAGACGATTATTGTATATAGAAAACTGTGTGACTATCGCGTGGTCATGATTACGTTTTAACCCAAGGGACTACGCTTTGCGTAGTACAAAAACCGCGCTATATTCACGTGAGATTAGAACTTAAGTAAAACAACATCAATTCTAGTATAATGATGAAATTCAAGCCATCAAAATAAAAGAAATGTGTTGTTTATGGCACAAAGTTTATCACATATCAAATTGAATTATGCAAGTATAATATATTATTCACGCCAAAATATAGTAGGAAAATAATATACAGAAAATAATAAAAGATTTGTGTAAATGGAAAGTAATAGAACTAGTGAAAAACATATGATGTCAGATTATTTAATATCAATACCACTAAAATATAGCATATCGCAAATTATTGAGTATTTAAAAGGAAAAAGTGCGATGATGATATTCGAAAGGCATTCAAATTTAAAATATAAATTTGGGAACAAACATTGGAATTAAACACTGCGAATACAGAAATATATTGGATGGCAGGAAAAATAAAATCAGATTATGGATAAGATTAATACTAAGGAATACGCAAACCCTTTTAAGGGTGGCAAGTAATCAGTTTTATTCAGCTGGAACATAGTGAAAGCCAGCCATCTTAAGATGGCTGGCGCTCTTATGCCCTTATAGGGCTTTCCTATATCGCGTCTCTTAGGCGTGGTCATGATTATTAAGTGATATAAGAACGGGATAAAAATTATTTTGGTGTAGAAATAATAACATTTAGGAAACTGTTAAAGAAAACATCAAAAGGAGAAAATTCAAAATGAATGACACAAAGTTTATCATATACAAAGTGGAATCGCAAAATACCATAAAGATTAGAAATAGGAGATATGTTTAGAAAATGAATTGGGAGAACAATTAACATTTATGAATATAGAACCATTTATAGGTAGCAATTAACAATCTTTTCACAAGTGTTAACCCTATAAGTCTCTTTTAAAAGCGGTTAGTAGAGCGGGGCTTTGCCTATTAAAGAAATATTCCCGCCTAGCCGAGGAAATGTTTATTTTGGTAATTATACCCTAAATCTTGTGCTTTAGATTGAAAATGCAGATAAGATATGTTATACTATGACCCATTAACTGGCTTATGTATTGGGCAGATTTAACACACGCTAAAGGAGAATTGCTGCGGCAGTTAGATACAATAAATTTTGTAAAATCTTGATTATCAAGAAGATATAAATAAAAAATTTGTAGGGATATGCAGAGCTAATTTGCCATTAGATACTAAAACTTGCAAGAGATGATAACATAACAACAAATGTTGGCGGAAACACCTGTACAGCCCTTGGCTATACTCCTTGAGGAATTATGGGGTTTATGAAACACTCGGAGTGACAGGGACTATATTGACTTGTGTGTTAAACTCTTAATTGTACGGAAAGGGGAGATGTAACATGTGGTGTAAACAATGCAATATCGAAACAAATTCTGATACATGCTTAGTGTGCGGAAATGCCACTGAGGAAGACCTCCCTGTTGAAATGTACTGGTGCGATTCTTGTCAGATACCAGTAATTAATAGTATTGTTCAAATAGATAAAGGGCATTGCCCCATTTGTAGCAATAAAACAAAGTATCTTGCCACTGATTTACGTCCAGTTTTTCCTGAAGAACGTCTTTTAGTTGAACTATTGCTTAATATGGATCCTAACAGTTTCATTAATAAATCCGTTTGGGCAAGCAATAATAGATATTATATAAATGGAAAATCTGTTGCTGTGCCAAACAGCATTTATGAATGTGCTAATGTTGAATCGATTATTGAAAAGTTGCATCATTTTTCAGCTGCAAACAGTTATGATGCATTCAATCGATATGTTAAATTATTTTCCTTAGCGAATCACAGCCGGTTAGAGTATCTGAAAGATGAAGCATTTCAATTTATCAAAAAAGCTTCATCGAAGTTTCCAGATGAAAACATAGTCGTGTCTTTTTCAGGTGGCAAAGACTCAACTGTGTCGGCTGAGCTTGCCGTTAATGCATTGAGCGACCCATCTATCGTTCATATTTATGGTGACACAACGCTTGAATTCCCTAGTACAACTGAGTATGCCGAACGTTTTAGAACTGCTCATCCGAACGCTATATTTCAAATTGCAAAAAACGATGAGCAAGATTTTTATGATGTCTGTAAAGATATAGGTCCTCCTGCTCGTATGATGCGTTGGTGCTGTTCTATGTTTAAAACAGGTCCGATTACGCGTGTGATAAATAGCTTGTATGGCAGTCAGCAAATTCTAACGTTTTACGGCATTAGAAAATCTGAATCTGTAAGCCGCAGTAAATATAATCGAATTGAGGATAGTGCTGATGCGGTTAAAATCAAGCAGCAAACGGTAGCATCTCCTATTTTTTTCTGGAAAGACATTGATATTTGGCTCTATATTCTTTCTGAAAAAATTGATTTTAATGATGCATACCGACTTGGATATGATAGGGTCGGATGTTGGTGTTGCCCGAATAACAATCAGCGAGCACAGTTTTTGTCGCGAATTTATATGCAAGAAAAGTCAAAGAAATGGCGTGATTTTCTTGTTAGTTTCGCAACCAAGATAGGCAAGCCGGACCCGGAAGTATATGTTGATTCAGGCAAATGGAAAGCTCGCCAAGGCGGAAATGGACTCCCTGCTGCTGGTGATGTAAAAATTCGTTTTACAAACTGTACAGCTGAGGACCATGCTAAGATCTACCGATTGAATCGACAGTTCGATGAAGAATTGATTGGTATGTTCGTGCCTTTTGGACGCGTAGCTCCCGAATTAGGTAGGAAGCTTTTGCATGAAGTAATAGTACTAGACATTAAAAGTAATGTGCCAATCTTATCGTTGCAGCCGTTTACTCAGGATGGTTTTGACCATTCCGTTAAGGTCAGGACTTTGAATGTTGCCGACCATGGTGATTTACAGCGTATGGTTGGTTATCAAATCAGAAAATTTAATGCTTGCAGAAAATGTTTAAAATGTGAATCTATTTGTAGAGCAGGGGCAATTTCTATCAGTAATGAAGGGTACTTAATTGACCCTCAAAAATGCATTCATTGCAAAGCGTGCGTGACTGCAAAATATCTTGAGGGTGGCTGCATGATGGACAGGTACTTAAGAACAAAGTAAATAGTAGAGGAGTTTGCATGGCAATGAAATTTCGTGCCCATGACACATTTTTTATACGAAAAGGTTGGCTTAGCAAGGGCATGAAATATGTCCGCGCAAAAGACGATGTATTTATTTCTAAAGAAGAAAACCCAATGGATATATTGGGAATTGGCGCAAATATGGTAAAAGCATTGCGTTATTGGCTTCAAGCAGTAGGCTTGACCGAAGAACCTAGAAGTGGTAAGAGAACTCAAAGCTTTACTCCTTTTGGAGAAAGTGTTTTTACTAACGACCGATATATTGAAGAAAAGGGCACACTGTATTTGCTTCAGTACCGTCTTGCAAGTAATCGTACGGATGCAACGTCATGGTATTTTTTCTTTAATGAGTTTAATATGAGTGAATTTAACCGTGAAGATTTCGTTGCAGCTTTGCAGCGATTTATTCGTATGTCTAACAGTAGCGATTCGATAGCAATTAGAACTTTAAATGATGATTTTTCTTGCATTATCAACACATATTTGCCTCGTTATAAGGCAAATCCGGGCCATGTTTCGCCTGAAGGAAATATTGATTGCCCATTTGGAGAATTGGGTTTGATTGATGTGCTTAGTAAAGAGCACAAAACTTATCGTAAATCTGTTTCTTCGGCAAAATCAATCAGTCCGTGGGTTGCGTTGGCTGTTATTGCCGAGCAAGCGGGGGAAAAAGAAGAAATCAGTTTAAATGAATTGCTTACTGCTCCTTGTAATATTGGAAGAGTATTTAACTTAGACGCAATTACTTTGCTGGATGTGCTTTATAAAATTGAAAAAATCGGAGAAATAAAAATTAATCGCACAGCAGGACTTGATGTTGTTCAGCTTCTACACAAACCCACATTTCAAAAGTGCGTAGAGGCTTATTATCAAAGCATTAACGAACAGGAGATGAGATAATGAGCGAAATGATTTCCATTGCTTCAGGGTTTCAATACTCAGTTAATATCGGGTATGATTTGAACAGTGATGCTAAACTTAAAAATTTTATACCGACTCAATCTTCGCTTCAACTCCTGTCTGATGTTTTGGATAGTACAGCAGTAACTTCTACGGAGCGTTCACGAATACTGATAGGTGCATATGGTAAAGGCAAGTCACACATTGTTTTGATGATTTTATCGATGTTATTAAAAAAAGACTTTTCTTTATTTGAAAAAACTATTCCAAAAATTTCTGAAAATCCTCGTTTGCTTCAGTCTGTTCATAATTACTACGACAGTTCTGAAAAAATACTTCCTATTGTTATTACCGGTAGCAACACAAGTCTTACTCAAGCCTTTATTTTAGCCCTTCAGAGAGCTCTTTCGGACAATGGGCTTTTAGATATAATGCCAGAAACAAATTATCATGCAGCTATTGCTGTGATTGATAGGTGGAAATCTTCGTTTCCGCAGACATATAAACTATTTTGTGATGCAATCGATAGGCCGGTTGACATTTTTATTGATGAGCTTTCAAACTTTAATATTTCTACGTATGAGACATTTGAGCGTATATACCCTTCTCTTACATCAGGAAGTACATTCAATCCGTTTTTGGGATTTGATGTTGTTGACCTTTATGAAAGTGTCGCAAAAAGTTTGAAAAAATATGGATATACAGGATTATATGTTGTGTATGACGAATTTAGCAAATATCTTGAAGCAAATATAAAAGAAGCGTCTGTAAGTGATACAAAAACTCTTCAGGACTTTGCAGAAAAGTGTAATCGAAGCGGTGCTACACAGTTGCATTTGATGCTTATCTCTCATAAAGAAATTGCAAATTACATTGACAAACTTCCAAAGCAAAAAGTTGATGGATGGCGTGGCGTTTCCGAACGTTTTAAGCATGTTCATTTAAATAATAACTTTTCACAGACCTATGAGATTATTTCTTCTGTAATTCAAAAAAAGCCAAAGCAGTGGGATAGGTTTCAGAAATGCCATCAAAAAGATTTCGATGAAATCATAAGTCATTATAAAAACCATCCCTTGTTTTCTGACAGTAGTACCGAGCTCAAAACAGCTATATTAGGTTGCTACCCGTTACATCCAGTCTCAACCTTTATTTTGCCTCGCCTTTCTGAGCGTGTGGCGCAAAACGAGCGTACTCTTTTTACTTTTTTGTCAGCTGAAGGGACTTCGACGTTAAGGAGTTTTATTGATGCTTACGATGACAATCAATTCTCTCTTATAACCCCTGATGCAATCTATGATTATTTTGAACCGTTGTTTAAAAAAGAAGTATATGGAGGAGAAATTCACAATACCTATATTCTGACGAGTATAGTACTATCAGCTCTGCCGATTCAATCGCTTGAATCCAAAATTGTGAAGACGATTTCATTAATTTACATACTTTCACAGTTTGAGCGAATCAAACCAACTAAAGATGAAATTGTTAGAGTGTACTGTACTGCTTTCTCTGTACAAGATATTAATAAAGCTATCGACAACCTTATTGAAAAAGATTATGTCATATACTTGAAACGAAGTAATGGTTATCTTCGACTCAAGCAGACATGTGGGGTTGATATTAGAGCGAAAATAGACGATTATATCACATCTCACTCTGAGCGTATAGCAGTAAAAGAAACGCTTAATACGACTAATTTTGATAATTATATGTATCCGTCAAGATATAATGACGACAGGGAAATGACACGATTTTTTTCATTCGTTTTTGTCGACGAAAGTGAAGTTACACCTGAAACAAATTGGTTGATTAAAAGTGAAAATATAGCTGCAGACGGTGTGATTTTTGCAATTATTCCTCACTCGGAAGAGTCTATATCTACTTTGCAGGATATAATTTTGGAAACGAGTAAAAATTGTCCGCGACAAATTTTCATTATTCCCAAACATTTCTTTTCAATCGAACGGATTGTGCAAGAATTTGATGCAGTTTGCGCACTTAGAGAAAATGCATCTAATGATCCTATACTTTTTGAGGAATACGACGTTGTCTATGATGACCTTCGTGAAGTGATAGACTCTTTTTTATCCGCATATTCACATCCAGAAGAGTATAAGTCAAATTATTATTTTAACGGTGCAAAAAAGCATATAAATCGTAAGGCTGAACTAACAGAACTTATGTCGGATATTTGCGATAAGGAATTTTCCATGACGCCGGTTATCAGTAATGAAGCAGTGAATAAAAATGAGATAACAAGTGTTGCAAACAATAGTAGAAATAAAATTGTAACTGCACTTTTACGCACCCAACTAGAGCCTAATCTCGGCTTAAATGGGACAGGTCAAGAAGTGTCAATAATGCGTAGTACTCTGATTAGAACCGGTATATGGGATGAGTCTGCGGGAATGCCGGTTATTCATCTTCATCCTAAAGATGTAAGAATAGCAAATATGATGGAGACTATAGAGCAGTTTATTCTTAGCGCCCGAAAAAATGAGAAAATTGGATTTGATGTATTATATGATATGCTCTCTCTTCCGGAGTATCATATAGGCTTGCGCAAGGGTCTAATTCCTATTTACCTTGCCGCTGTAATGCATGAGTATCGTCAGCAGGTGATAATATCCGATAAGTACGGACAAGTTGCAATGACGGCAAATACACTTTTTCAAATTAATGCAAATCCATCTGCTTTTACACTGTCTTATATTGACTGGGACCCTGAAAAAGAAGAATTTATATCCGTTATGGAAAATGTTTTTTCTTCGTATGTTGTTGAAGCCGAAAAAGCATCTAATACATATGATTTTGTTGCAAACGCAATGAAGCGTTGGATGCTTTCTTTGCCTAAATTTTCTAAAGAAAGCAAAACTTTTCCAAATAGAAACAAAATAGACGAACAGTATCTTGGTATGATTAAGTTATTTAGACAAAATACAAGTAGTTATGATTTGCTATTTAAAAAATTACCGCAAATATTTGGGTATGATAAATTTACGCAAAGGATCAGTGAAAATATTCAGGCGGCGAAAAATTGTTTTGATGGTATTATGGATAATCTTAAGCAATTATTGTCCGACGAAATTAAGAATATTTTCATCATTCACCAAAATGAAAAAATTGATGAGCGGACATCACTTGTATCTGTAATTAAGGATTGGTGCGATTCTATTAATCAGGACGCATTTAATCATTTGTTTCCTGACGGAACCGATAAATGCCTTGGATTATTCAAAACAATTACTAACGATGAAGAAATGTTTGTTTCAAAGCTCGCTAAGATTGTAACAGGACTGAGATTAGAAGATTGGGACAGTAGTACGAGCTCTAATTTTATCAACAAACTTATTAATTTTAAGGTTACAGCTGAATCATATACAAGTAAAAGTGTTAATCAAACCTCATCAGAAGTTAGTGATTATCAAGTGACCTTTGTCGGAAAAGATGGAAATCGAACAACGAAAAATTTTGAAAGAGTCGAGACAAGCAAGCGCGGAATGCTGTTATATAACCAGATTTCAAAATCTTTGAACGCTATGGGACAAGCAATTTCCGAACAAGAAAAACGCCAGATATTAGTTGATATTCTTGAAAAATTGTGTTAAGGAGGATAGATAACGGTGGCTTATTTTGACAATGCTGCAACTACGTTTCCTAAACCGGAATGTGTATACGAGCAAATGGATAGTTTTTATCGTTCTGTCGGTGGAAGCGCAGGCCGAGGTAGCTATAGCGCTGCTTTGTCTGCGAAAGAATTGATGAACGATACCAGAAAAAGAATAGCAAATCTTTTGTTGTGCCCTGCTAAGCAGGTTGTTTTTGAACCTACCGCAACGATTGCTTTAAATATAATTCTTCAGGGACTTATCAGTGCTGGTGCAAGAACATTTTATATTAGTCCATTTGAGCACAACGCAGTTACAAGAACACTTCACCACTTTGAAACACAAGGGAAAATTTCTGTCAAGCAATTATTCGTTTCTAAAAAATTGCAGTATGATTTGCAGAGAATTAAGTACCAGTTTGATGAAGATAGGCCTGATGTTGTAGTTTTAAGCCATGCGAGTAATGTGATAGGCCTTGTGGCACCTGTTGAAAAGATTTTTAACTTGGCAAAAAACTATAATGCAAAAACAGTTTTAGATATGTCACAGACTGCAGGGTTAGTTGAATGCAATGTCGGGCAAGAAGCGTTTGATTTTGCTGTGTTTGCAGGACATAAAACTCTTTTGGGACCAACGGGTATTTCCGGATTTGTAATGAAACCTGAAATAGATTTACCTACAGTGCTGTTTGGCGGTACAGGGTTTGAATCTGCAAATCAAAATATGCCTCAGAGTCTACCCGAGCGATTTGAAATGGGGACAGTTAATACTTCTGGTATCGCTGGATTAAACGCTGCTGTAAAATGGATACAAAGTCAAACTGTACCGTCTTTATATTTAGAAGAGCAAAAAAAACGAAAGGCATTACTTGATTTACTAAATAAATATGATTTTATAAACATCATCGGAAATGAACCGTCTCAAGAGTATGTAGGTATTGTTTCGTGCGTTATCGACTCAGTGAGTAGTGATACAGCAGCGCAGCTTTTCAGTGAACGAAACATTTCTGTGCGCACCGGACTTCATTGTTCTCCACTTGCACACAAATTCTTAGGTACCTATCCGTCTGGAACAATTCGATTTAGTGTGAATTATTTTACTACGCAAGAAGATTTTTTTGATTTACAAGCAGCACTTGACGATATTGAAGAAAACATATAAGGAGGGTCCTTCGATGAGCTTGAAAGATGTTCCGATTAAAAATGAATATCGCTCTCTTATAGATAATGTCGTTCAAGGTTTTTATTTGCCGCTTTTGAAGGAAGCAGCAGTGTATAAAAGAGCAGTTGGATTTTTTTCATCATCTTCTCTTGTTGAAATTTCCAAGGGAATAGCTAGCATGGCTTCAAAGGGCGGGAAAATTCAAATTGTTGCTTCACCATATCTATCTGAGGAAGATGTTGATGCAATTCAAAAAGGATATTCAGAAAGAAATGCTGTGATTGAAAACGCAGTTCTAAGGCAAATTACCGATGAACGCCTAGACTACTTTTCTATGCAACGATTAAACCTATTAGCATCTTTGATTGCAAATGGAGTTATGGATATACGCATTGCATATACGGAAGATAGACGTGGAATTGGAATGTATCACGAAAAAATGGGTTTAATTGAAGATTTCGATGGAAACACTGTTGCTTTCTCAGGATCAATGAATGAATCTGCCACTGCAATGTCGATTAACTACGAAACTATTGATGTTTTTAGAAGTTGGGGAGATGCAAATGAGGCAGAACGTGTAAAGCTGAAAAAATCAGCATTTTACTCCATTTGGAATGATCGTGAGCCTAATATTCGTGTGCTTGAGTTTCCAAGTGTGTCAAAAATGTTGATAGAAAAATATAAGCGTTTTTCTCCAAATTTCAATCTTGACAATGAACAATTTCCGATTCAGCAGCAAGTTTCTGTAAAACAGATTATGGCTAAACCGTTAGGGCCTCGTATTCCAAGCGATATATCGTTGCATGACTATCAAAAGGAAGCTATATCTGCATGGGTCGGTGAAAATTATCACGGGATTTTCGATATGGCCACCGGTACAGGTAAAACTTTTACCGGATTAGGGGCTGTTTCAAAATTATCAGAAGACTTGTCAGATAAATTGGCAGTTGTTATTGTGTGTCCGTATCAGCACCTTGTTGAGCAGTGGGTCGAAGATATTATTCGCTTCAATATGAAGCCGATAATAGGATATAGTGGTTCTTCGCAAAAAGACTGGAAATGGCGGTTATCTAAGGCTGTCCGTGACACAAAAATACGTAACGATAAGAGCTTTTTCTGCTTTATCTGCACAAATGCAACATTTACAAACAATTTCGTTCAAGAGCAAATCAGTAAAATTAAAGTACCTATACTTCTTGTTGTTGACGAGGCGCATAATTTTGGCGCAACATCTTATGCGCGTTTGTTAGATAATCGTTTTACTTACAGACTTGCATTATCTGCAACACTCGAACGTTATCGTGATGAAGAAGGTACAGCACTTTTATATTCGTTTTTTGGAAAAAAGTGTATTACCTATTCATTAGAGCGAGCAATTAGAGAAAATAAACTTACCCCGTATAAGTATTATCCGGTCGTTGTCAATTTGAGCGATGATGAGCTTTCTGCATACGAACAGTTATCGTATGAAATGTCTAAGTGCCTTATTAAAGACAAAAGCGGAAAATATAAGCTTAATAAATACGGTGAAACGCTTGCGCTTAAGAGAGCAAAAATCGTTGCCGGTGCAAAAGAAAAACTCGATGCTTTGCGTAAAGAAATCAAGCCTTATATTCACGACAACAATATTCTCGTTTATTGCGGCGCTACAAATGTGAATTTAAACACAGATGATTCAGATGATGGTGATATAAGGCAGATTGAAGCTGTAACTAAGATTCTTGGAAACGAATTGGGAATGACAGTTGCTAAGTTTACTTCAAAAGAAAGTATGGAAACGCGAACGCTGATTAAAGAACAGTTTCAACAAGGGAATCGTTTGCAAGCCATAGTTGCAATAAAATGCTTAGACGAAGGAGTGAATATTCCTGGAATTCGCACGGCTTTTATCCTTGCAAGTACAACAAACCCCAAAGAATATATCCAGCGAAGAGGCCGCGTTTTACGCAAAGCACCTAATAAGCCATATGCCGTTATTTTTGATTTTGTAACTCTACCTAGACCACTTGAAAACGTTTCAGGTTTGACAATCGAACAAGCACAAAGAGATTTGTCATTATTAAAGAATGAACTTTCTCGAATAAAAGAGTTTGGTCGTTTAGCGCAGAATTCTATGATAGCAAATAATTTGATATGGAAAATTCAAGATGCATACCACATAACAAATGAAAGCGATGAGGAGGAAACAGCGAACTATGGAAGAGATTAAAATCGATGAAAAAGCCGTTGAAAGGCTTAAAAGAAAGATAATTCTTCAGGAAGGTCAAAATCTGAAAACTCGTGAAAAAACGGACCAGCAGATGGTTGCGTGGATTAAAAAACAAATTGAGGAGGAAGTGCAATGCTGCTTGAATTAATGAAGCTTGAAAATTTTCGTCAGTTCTGTAATGAATCCATTGATTTTGCTCAAGGTCGAAACGGAAAAAATGTTACTATTATCATTGGTGAAAACGGCACAGGTAAGACAACTTTTGCACAGGCTTTTTTCTGGTGCATGTACGGAGAAACAGAATTTTCCGATAAAAATATGCTCAACAAAAAAGTTGCAAACGACTTAACGCCCGGTCAAGGAGCGAACGTACGAGTTGAACTAAGACTTAAACATGGAAGCGTCTCCTACACACTTATACGAGAGCAGTTTTATAGAAAAGACTATTCGGGCCGAGTAAAAGGAGATAACACTGTTTTCAACATCGCAATTAAAGGCGCAGACGGCAACACCTCATATGTTCCGAAAAGCCGCTGCGAAAGTGAAGTCAATAAAATTTTGCCGAAAGAATTATCCAAATATTTCTTTTTTGACGGAGAGCGCATTGAAAAAATGAGTAAGGATATTTCAACCGGAAAAAAAGCAACTGATTTTGCTGAAGCAGTAAAAGGATTGCTTGGATTGAATGCTATGTTTAGTGCTATTCAACATTTTAATCCACGAATGCGCAATACGGTTATAAGTAGTTACGAAAGTAGCTACGATTTTCATAGCAATGAAAAAATCCAGGAATATACGAGAATAATTGATGAATGCAATACAAAATTTGCTGAAATTGATGCCTGCTTAGAAGAACTCGACGCGCAAATTGAGTCTGCACAGACACGAAAAGCAGAAAAAACAGAAGAATTGAAGCAATATGCTGAAGGAGAAGAACTTCAGCGTCAAAAAGATAAGTTAATCCAAAAAATTGCACAAACTAAAAATACTCGCGGAGCGGTTATTAAAATGCTTTGCAAGGATTTCAATTCCAATATGAGTTTTTTCTTTTCATCTTCGTTAATTATGCGCGCTCTTAAACTTTTGTCGAAAAAAGATTTTGCCGGAAAAGATATTCCTTATATGCACACAAAAACAATAGAGTATTTACTTGGGAAAAAAGTTTGTATTTGTGGTACTCATCTTGATGAAGGGTCAGTTCCTTATACGAAAGTTAAAGAGTTAATGGAATACTTGCCTCCTCAGTCTATTAGCACAAGTATTGGGGATTTCAAGAAAGAGGCAAATCGACGCGCGAATTTGAGTAAAAACCTCTATTCGATTATTCAGGATAACATTGCAGTGATTAGCCAGCAAAACGATAATATAATGGAACTTAATGATGAACTGTATAATATTGAAGGCAAGCTAAATGGCGGTGATGTAATAGAACGCGTTCGTGCTATAAGTAGTGAAATCAGAATCTGCGAAGATATTATCCGTAGAAGTAACGATGAAAGAGACCTTAAAAATCGTGAACGCGGAGCATATGAAACAAAGGCTGCAAGAGCTGATTCGGAGCGTAGAGACCTAACTCTTCTCGATGATAAGAATAGGCGAATAGAAATATACAAAGCTTATGCAGAAAGAATCTACGAGGAGCTTCAAGCTGTTTATAGTCAAAGCGAGGCAAATGTGCGAGCAAAGCTCGAATCTACTATAAATGAAGTTTTCAAGCGAATTTATGAGGGTGAACTATCGTTGACGATTGATGAAAAATACCATATTTCAGTGCATGTCAACGATTACGAGGGAGATGTTGAAACTTCTACTGCCCAGAGTATTTCTGTGATTTTTGCATTTATTACAGGTATTATTAAGATGGCTCGTGAAAACCGAAATGCAACAGATGAAAATGCAAAGCTGCTATCATCTGAACCATATCCACTTGTTATGGACGCTCCGCTATCAACATTTGATAAACGAAGAATAAAAACAGTTTGCGAAGTGTTACCTAACATAGCAGAACAAGTTATCATTTTTATCAAAGACACCGACGGTGACCTTGCCGAAGAATATATGGGAGATAAAATTGGTTGCCGTCACAGCCTTGAAAAGAAAAATGAATTTGAAACTGTGTTAATTTAAAAAAGGGGTGTAAATAATGTTTGATAAACAATATCGTTTTCGAGGAAGACACGCTGTAAGAGTTGATAAGCTGACAGGAGTATTTGATTCTAACAGCAAAGCAAAATTATTTGAACGCAATGTCGATGTATACGCTAACGCTCCTTTGATTGGTTTTCTTTATGGGAGAACGGCAGATGTTGATGACGAAAAAAATCCCGAAACAAATCAGGTATACAATCAAAATGTTATGGGCGACCGAGTCATTTATTCACAGGAAGAGTTGACCTTTAATTTTAGACTTATCATGCTTTTAGATAAATATTACGAACCCGATGAGGAAAAACGGATTGATAAAGCGTTCAGGAATATGGGGGATAACCCTAATGATGAAGCTCGTTTTGACAGTTATGTTAGAGGCGGTGTTGATGTTCTGTATGAAAAGTTAATTGAAGGAGCATCATCGCCAGATGATTATGTGTCTCGTTTATACGACTTTGTTGAAGAATTTCACGAAAGATTTAATGAAAGTATAAATGATGAAGAAATCCTTCGGCTGTGCTCTCGGTAATATGAAAATGAAGCGAAAAAGTTAAAATCAAAAAGTGATATTTAGTATACAAATCATCCTTCAAATCGCCAAAAATCGGGGGGATATGTGACATTTGATGACATAATAAAAACTAAAGATTGATTTGTGCTTTCTATATTTAGAAAAGCCAAGTTTTCAAAAGAGAATTCAAAATAGTGATAAATAAAATTAAAATATATCATGCATAGCAAAAAATCTTTGAATTAAAATCCATATTTTTGTAAAACGAACTTGACATTGTGGTATTGTGATGCTATACTATAAAAGTAAAGTTAACTTTACTTAGGAGATGATATATTGAAAAATAATCTTGAAAAAATGAGGAAAGAAAGGGGATTAAAACAGGAAGACTTAGCTGATATTTTAGAAGTTTCCAGACAAACAATATGTTCTCTGGAAAATGGTAGGTACAACCCTTCGATTATACTGGCGTTTAAAATTGCTAAATTTTTTGATACTTACATAGAAAATATTTTTATTTACGAGGATGATAAAAAATGAAAAATAAAAAAATGCTATACATGATTATAGCCGGAATAGCTATAATTTTATGTGGAATATGTTTGTTATTGTCTGATAAATCTAATAACGGAATACAAGGATTGCTGTTTGGCATAGGTTCAGGTTTGCTCGGGGCAGGTATAGCAGATGCTATAAGTAAAAATATGTATAGAAAAAATCCTGAATTATATAAAAAAGTAACAATAGAACAAAATGATGAAAGAAATATTGATATAAAAAATAAAGCACAAGCTAAGGCAGGAATAATACTCATGTATTTAAACTTTATATTAGCTATGGTGATGGGGTTTTATAAAATTGCTTTGTGGGCAACATTATCTTTGATACTAATTAATTTAGTATATTCATTTTGTATTATATTTTTCATTAATAAGTTTAATAAGCAAGGTTGACGGGTTAGTCAACCTTTTGTAATAATAAAAACAAGTGCTATAGAAATTGCGGATAAAATTTAATGAAATTATTTATTAATCTGAAAAAAATTGCTAGATTTTTTGTATTTATATTTTAAGTTCAGTATAATTCATGGTTTCACTTAAAAAATCTTTGTGCCAAACATATCATACATAGAAGATTAATTTTAAGCTCAGATTTTTGTTTTTTAAATAAGAGTTATATATTTGTATCGAGATATTACGAATTAAAGTTGACTTTAATTTGATTTACGTCTGTAGAATGGTATACTCAAAAATAATTTTGAAAAATTAAGAAAATAAATTAGATAAAAATAAAAATGTTTTACAGATGTTTTGGAGGTATTCAGAAAAAATATACTATCCGAAAAATGTTACACACAGCCTCTTGGTTATATTGGAGTTTAACATTAATAAATTTTTTGATACTTACATAGAAAATAGGATGATAAAAATTAAGAATAAAAAACGCTTAAAAACATCCTGAAAGTTATAATTTATATAATAAATTTTTCAGTTTACACTTAAAAATAATCAATCGAAGAAGGTAAAAAATTATGGATTTTATTGACGTTATTAAAAACAGAAGAAGTATAAGAAAGTTTGACAGCAAAGAGGTTCCAAAGGAAGTTTTAGAACAAATTTTATATCATGGCAGTCTTGCACCATCAGGAAAAAATAGACAACCATGGAGATTTGTTGTAGTGCAAAATGAAAAAATAAAAGCAAATATTGCTGATATTATGATATTGCGAGCAAACGAAATGGAAAACAAAGGGGAAAGCATAGGAGTAAAAAATACCGCAAGAATAATCAAAGAAGCTCCTGTGTTTATTGCGGTTTTTAATACTTGGGGCACGAAAAAGCCGAATTCAAATTTGCAATCAATCGGAGCGTGTATAGAAAATATATGTTTGTCGGCAACTTGCTTTGGATTGGGAAGTTTGTGGATATGTGACATTGACTGTTGTTTTAGTGAATTACAAGAACTTTTAGGTAAGCCCCATGTATCTTTAGTATCAGGAGTAGCTTTAGGATATGCGCTTGAAAGTCCAAAAGCAAGGCCAAGGTTAAAGATTAGCGAAATAACTGATTGGATGTGACCCTTTAACATTTTTAGAGCTTTATTTACAAATTTAAGTTTTATTTAAAAATATATTGTTGATACTATATATTTAATCGTATATAATAATACTATGAAAATTTATTTTTCGGGAGGTATTTTTATGGCTAGTGCATTATCGGTTAATAAAGTAATAAGATGTTTAAATGAAACTAAGAATGTAATGAAAGAGGCTATTGAGGATAAAAAATCAATTGGTAAGATTCAGCCAGATAAATTACTTAAACCTTTTTTACCTAAAAATAATAGTCCTTATTCAAAAAGAACACCTACAGAAAACGTTTTTAGTAAATTAAAATCGTTGATGATAACAGTTCTTATTTACTTGAAAGATGATAAAGATAGAGCTAAAAGATTATGGGAACAAGGATTGAATGAGTGTATACGTATATGTAAAGCAGCGGGCAAGGGACCTCGTGTTGGAGATAATCGTGTAATAAAAATTATGGAAGAATTGAGGGACGTATTTGAAAATGCTAAACCTAAAGATGATGATAAAAGTGAAGATAATCCTGTAAAATTATCAAAAACGAGAAATAAAAAAGTTAGAGAAATAGTAAATAATTTTAGAAATTTTAGAGAAGATGTTAGAAAAAATTACAAGATAGAAAGTTATAATGACTCATGTAACAAAGGTAAAGTGTTATTGCCTATATTTTTAAATTATTTTCCTAAGAAACGTTATGAAAATAGTAAAAAGGCTTTTTCAAGATATATAATGAAATTAATAGGTTTAATATTGAATTTAGATAATGATATTTATTCATTGAGAGGGAAAGGTAAAGATTTTGATGAATACTGTGATGAGATAAGAAAGTCCAGTAAGTGGGAAAGAGATATTGATTTCATAAGAAAAGAGATTAATCAGGAGTGCATCCATTTTATTAGAAATTTTTCTAAAGATAGTTCTTTGAATAATTTTGATATAAGTTCAAAAGAAAAAATTTCGTCAAGTTTATCAAATCTAAAAGTACAAGAAGAAATCAAAAAGACAAGTAACTTGTTTAGTGGTATTGGAACTACCGATGATGGACAATCATTTAGATTTTATAGATAAAATGGATGTGTATTTATATTAAAAAAGTCCGAATTATCGGGCTTTTTAATATTTTATAATATAAAATTCACAATGAAGTTTTTGAGATATATGTAAATTATAGATTTGAAAAATTATATTTTGAGAATGATTTTTAAAATGAGTAAAAGTCTATGGATAGTCCATAATAGTTTAAATGAATTGAGGTGAGTTATATAAATTATGAAATATGAAAGTGAATTTTAGATGTAATTGAAAAATGTATAATTGCATTTGATTTTTTTGATGATTATGACCGCGTAAAGTGAAAAACCGAGCGGAAATATCTTCCCATATGTTATATCAAAAGAAATTTTTATGTTGTTTTTACATCGATTAAGTTACCACCGAATCATGCTATTTTCGCGTGGTTTTATACAAATAAAAACAGCCCGGTATTACCGGACTTTAAGTTGTATCAAAAGATATATAAGATAGAGTGGCGGAGAGAGGGGGATTCGAACCCCCGAAGCCGCTTTAACGACTTACACGATTTCCAATCGTGCTCCTTAAGCCAGCTCGGACACCTCTCCAAATTACCAACACAGATAATTATATCTGAAATAATTTAAAAATCAATATAATTTTTTTGTATAGTAAAATCTAAATTATTGGTCAAAAAATCTAAAAGGTATAAATTTACAATCATATTTTAAGAACTTAAACAGATATTTTTTCAGCATATCGCCCACAAGGACACTTTTTTTCGAGTTTTAGCAACCGAATACGATTATAGCGCTGTATGACGAGAAAAGGGAGGTTGCAAAAAATGGGTATAAGTGAAAAGATTATAGCATTTTGAATCGAATTTATTAAAAACGAAACTACGAAATACATTGAGCACATTAAGTGGTTCCACTCGGCTCTGCATGTTTCCGAGATGAAAACATGTATATAATTTTCGTCGAAATCTTTGGAAGAGGGGAGATGTTTTTTTGAAAATCCCCCCTTGGCAACAAATTGAGGCAAGCAATCTTTCCATTTTTTTATTTTAAGATTTTTAACGTATAAATTGCCGTTTTTCTCCCATTTTCGAGTAAGATACAGCCTTTTTGTAGGCTCGAAAAAAGACCGTGGTAAACTCATGCAAATAATTAGTATGACGAGATGCCATATTATCATAAGCAAGAAATTTACAACTATTACATCAAATTTATTTAAATTATCCAAAAGCACGTTTTTCTCCTTCAATATTCAACCTAAACGAATTTATATTATTTTAAATTTTTCATTTGATTTCTGGCTTCAAAAATTTTGTCCTGAGCCTCTCTTATTTGTGCGTTTCGTTCATCGCCAAGATTCTTCGGAACAGCTTTTTTGTACATATCTATTCCTTCCAAATACATATTATATGCATCCATCATTTTTTGATAATGCTCTTTGGAAGTGCTCGGAACTCTAGGGCCGAGTTGTTTCTCCAGCTCACTTACAAAATTTTTGAGTTTATTTGCTGTGTTTTCAAGTTTTTCGGTATCCTCTTTTGATCCCGTGTAAGACGAAACTTCATCGAGAAAATTATCGAGAGTATTGTTAAAGCTTTGGTTCTGAACAATCACTTCTTTAATGTATTCGGCTTGCGTGAAAGTAGTTGGAACATTTTTTTGATAAAATAATACCAAACCGGCTACACATAAGATTATAGCACCAGATATGAGAATAATCCATTTTTTTTCTAATTTAAATGATTTCATCTTACGGTTCAACTCCTATAGTATAAATTTTTTAAATATAAATTTATTATATAATACCACGTTATAATAAGTATTACCATAAAAAAATGCATTTAAATAAATAAAATATAAAATATTGTAATTTTTGTTCGACGGTTTATGACTTTATGTATAAAAATTAATTATAGGTAATATAATTCAAAGATTTTTTCTTGACATATTTTTTATTTGTGATATCATGTAAATGTAAATTCTATGCGCCCGTAGCTCAGCTGGATAGAGTGTTTGGCTACGAACCAAAAGGTCGGGGGTTCGAATCCCTCCGGGCGTACCAGTATTAAAAAAGTCGACTGTTATGCAGTCGACTTTTTGTATTCAGAAAATTACGCGAAAGCCCGCGTGGTTCAGTGATAGCTTAAGCGATGTAATAACGTAATAAAAACTCCTTTTGATGTAGAATATAATAGCGGTCTGGAAACTGCTAAAGAAAGCATCAAAAGGAGGACATTCAAAATGCATGACATGTGAGTTTATCACATACAAAGTGGAACTGCAAATATCATAAATATTAGAAATATAAGGTATGTTTGAAATGGAAGAACATTTAATAATATAGGTCTATTTATGGATAGCAAGTAACAATCTTTTTGCGAGTGTCAGACCGTATCGGCCTCCTTTAGAGGCGGCTAGTAGTACAGGGCTTCGCCCGTTAAAGAAATACCCCCAGCTAGGCTGGGGGATGCTTATTGTGTTTTGTATATAAAAAATTACGCGACAATTACATGATTCAGTAAATTCTAATCTGTGTAAAAGGGAACAAAAAACTCATTTTTATGTAAAATATACCATCGATTTGTAAGTTATTAAAAGAAAATCAAAAAAGAAATTATTCAAAGTGAATGTAGCAGAAAGTTTATCGTATACAAAATGAAGCTACAAATATCACATAACATTTGCACCGCAATATATTCGAAAGATATTTTACGTAAAAAAAAGAAGTTAGAAATAGAAGCAACATTAAGAAAATTATGTAAACGGAAAAGAGTAAACATAGCGTAAGCCGAAATATTTTCAATCCAAGGTTCATTGAATTTAAAAAAGCAATTTAATGATATTTCAAAGACCTGTAATCACAAAAATTGAATACGATGACCGAAAATTTTGATGCAGAGGATATTATGTAGACATAGCAGAGAAAAATGCAAAAAATAAAGGAATATGTGAAAAAACAGTTGAAACAATGTGCGTTAAAATAGCAATTGACGTTTAATAAAGTAGACTCATTTGTGGATATTAAGTAACAATCTTTTTGCAATTTCAAGACCCTAACAGCTTAATTTAGAGACAGTCGTTGATCGTTGAAGAAATATTTCCTGCTAGGCTGTGAGGTGATTACTGTTTACTTTTGGATTAAGTGGGTAAAAGTTTTAATTAAAAAAATTCTGAACGCTAGCTCCTTTTATAGGATTTATTTGGATATTATTTTTAAAATTTAAATGTAAAAAAGTCAAATAATATACTTAATAAATAATTTGCAAGGAGGAGATAGAGTGAATTGCGATAGTATAAAAAATGTCGAAAAAGCAGAGCAAAATCAAAATATTAAATACAAAATAATAAATTTTTTCGCTTATATGATTTTAACGGCTTTGCTTATAATTACGATAATTATGGCGTTTATATCGGTAAATTTTTATACTTCTTCGGAAGATATTCCCAGTATAATGGGATATTCTTTTTTCGTAATAAATTCAGATTGCATGAGTCCCGAAATAAATCAGGGAGATTTAATCGCAGTGAAAAAGTGCGAGGATTCAGAACTTGAAAATGGTAAAATAATTGCTTTTAAGGTTGAAAATTTTGTAATTGCTCACAGAATTATTGGCATAGAGCAAGAAAGAAACGGCTCTTTTTCGTACCAAACCAAAGCGGACAACAACTGCATGAAGGACTACAAAAGCATAAACACATCGTCCGTGGTAGGGGAGTATAAATTTAAAATTCCTGTTATCGGTAACATATTTTTGTTTTTCAAAAGTGCTTTTGGTGTGATTACTATTGCTCTAGCTGCGGTTATATGGGCAATAATTCTTATTTTTGTATAGAAAATAAATGAAAAATTTTTTATCTAAAAAATATGTATTTATAATGGGAATTATTATTTTGACAATTTTTACTTCAATGTCGGTAATGGGTTCGGTTCTTTCGAAATATATAAGCGATTTTTCGAGCGGAGACATATCGAATATAATAAACCTTAAAGCAAACATCAGTAAAGATGATATTAAAATCATAAATTTGAAAGATACCTCATGTAACAGCGAAGATGAAGACGACTGGGGTGTTTTTGAAATCAAAATACGAAATGATTCAGAGATTGCCGTTGATTATTCAACTATAATGGAATTAACCGATAATCAAAGTTTTTATATAGATTTTTTTGTAATAGACGATGAAGAAGAAATTCCGATATCACTTGTCGGAAACAGAATTACTCTTGAGGGGTTGAGCGGAACTTCTACAAGAAATAAACCTTGCTCTGAAAGCAGGGTCATAAAATGGAAATTAAATACTGACGATTATCAAAATTACTTGGAAACTCAAAAATCGGATGTCCCTTGTTGTATATTTCCGATTAATATAAAAATATCTTTAATTACCTATCCTGTGAATTAATAAATAAAAATTTATCTTTAACTACTTGACAATTTTTTAATCCATGCCTATCATTTTGATAGTAAAACTAGTAGACAGTATTTTTTAAGCAAAGTTTTATATAAAAAATTAATTAGCGAGGTATTTATTAATATGATTTTAGAAAAATTAAAAACAATTTTAAGCGAACAATTCGATGTAGATGAATCTGAAATTACTTTAGAGACGAATATATACGAAGATTTGGAAGCAGATTCTTTGGATTTGGTTGATTTACTTTTTTCGGTTGAAGAAGAATTTGACATCGAAACAGATGCCGATGATGATATTATAAACTCAATAAACACGGTAGGGGATATTGTTAATTTCATATCGGAAATAAAGAACATAGACTAGATGTTAATAAAATGTTATCTCGGTTGTCGAGCGATAATATTTTTTAACTTTTCTGTTGACTTTACAAATAAATAATAATATAATTGTTAGAGTAATCAGTTTTTACTCTAGCACAGAGGGGTATAGCTCAGTTGGTAGAGCAGCGGTCTCCAAAACCGCGTGCCGAGGGTTCGAGTCCTTCTACCCCTGCCATACTTAAAGCACGCTGATATAGCTCAGCAGGTAGAGCACTTCCTTGGTAAGGAAGAGGTCACCGGTTCAAGTCCGGTTATCAGCTCCATTTTATTTGTGAAATATAAAAGATATTCAATGGTTATTCCTTTGAATATCTTTAACTTTATAGGAAGAAAAAATGAAAAAGAATTTTTTTGATGACTCTCCGCCTGTAATACGAAAATTTTTAGGATACTTGCAAACGGTTAAAGGAAAATCTTTAAAGACTGTGGAAGAGTATTTTTTGGACCTCAGAACTTTTTTCAGGTATATGAAAATTAAAAAAAATATTTTGCCTGCCGATACGGAATTTGAAAAAGTCGAAATAAGCGATGTAGACATAGAATTAATAAAAACAGTTACTCTTTTGGATATTTTCGAATATATGAATTATCTTTCGCAAGTGAGGCAAAATCACGCCTCTGCAAGACTTAGGAAAGCTTCGAGCCTTCGCATGTTTTTTAAGTATCTTACGAACAAAACCGGCGATTTAAAAAATAATCCCACTAAAGAACTTGAAACTCCAAAGCTCGGGAAAAAACTTCCAAAATTTTTAAGTTTGGAACAAAGCAAAGCTTTGCTTGATGCGGTTGTAAATTACGCAGGAAAATACAAAGAAAGAGATTATTGCATTATTACACTTTTTTTGAATTGCGGTATTCGCCTTTCTGAACTTGCAGGAATAAATTTAAACGACATAAAACCTGATAAAACTTTAAAAATTCTCGGAAAAGGCAATAAAGAAAGAATAGTGTACTTGAACGACGCATGCGTTGAAGCGATTGAAAATTATAAAAAAGAACGTCCGAATGATAAAGTAAAAGACAGCAACGCACTGTTTATAAGCAGGCAGCACAATCGAATAAGCGTAAAAACCGTTCAGGCTTTGGTTGAGAAATATCTTAAAGTCGCGGGACTCGGTCAAGAGGGCTTTTCGGTGCATAAACTTCGTCACACTGCCGCTACATTAATGTATCAGTACGGGAACGTTGACATAAGAATATTAAAAGAAGTTTTAGGACATCAAAATTTAGGAACGACTGAAATATATACGCATATTTCAAACAATCAGGTAAAAAGCGCAATGGATAATAACCCTTTGAATAATATAAATAAATAATTTGAATTTTTGTATATAATGTGTTGTATATCGGGAGGTGTTGTTATGGCAAATGATAATTCAATAAGTGAAAGTTTAATGGGCGAATTGAAATACAAATCTGAAAAAATAATATTAAAAGAAAAATATCCAACGCCAAAAAATATATTAAAATTAGAAAATTTAACTTTAGAAAAATTTAGAAAAATAAATGAAGTATTCGGTGAAACGCCTGAAACCTGTCGTTCTTGCTTGGAACTTATTACTGAGATTAGTGAAAGAGGAAACAGAATGTCTCCCGAAAAGCTAAGAGACGCTGAGAAATTATTTAAAGAACAATTAAAACTGATAGAAATAGGTATTAAAAAAATTTTACAAAATTTTATTAAACTCGAATTTTTCGGAGAATACCGTGAAAGACTGTTAAAAGTTTATTGTATAATGTTAGAAATCCAAAAAATGTTAGAAATCCAAAAACGCCGAATTCAACACTAGACTGTTTTATTCCCTCGGACAAAACGAGGGAATTTTTATATGTAGAAAACTACGCGAAAATTGCGTGGCTCAGTGATAGCTTAAGCGGTGTAAGAACGGAATAAAAACTCCTTTTGATGTAGAATAGATTAGCGGTTTGAAAACTGCTAAAGATAAATCAAAAGGAGGACATTCAAAGTCAGTGACACAAATTTTATAACATAAAAAGCAGAACTGTAAATATTATAAAGATTAGAAATAGGAGCTATATGTTAGGAAATAAAGAAGATAAATTGATACAGCAGTTAACATTTATGAGTACAGACCCATTTATGGATAGCAAGTAACAATCTTTTAGCAAGTTCAAGGCCATATCAGCCTCCTTTAGAGGCAGCTAGTACAGCGCTTAGCCCGTTAAAAAAGCCCCTCGGCTAGGCTGGGTGGATGTTTATTGAAGTTTAATCGATTCAAAAAAGGCAAAGACTCCTCTCGGCTTAAGATATAACAGAGGTTTGGAAATTGCTTAAAGGGTACATCGAAAGTAGAACATTCAAAGTCAGTGACACATAAGTTTATCACGTAACAAGAGAAAAAACATTTTTATGATATCTCAGAGGTTTGTGAACATAAAATTTGCATATAAAAATTGAGAATTTTGGCACAAAGGTTATTATGTATAAATAACACAAAGATGTTAAGACAAGGTAGAAAAAGTAACCATTTAAGTTTACTAGACTCTAAAGATCATTTTTATGGCAGAAAGTAACAAATGCATGGCTGTAAGGCCCGTAAATAAGCTACTTGTAGCTTGTCGATATGCACGTTAAAGAAATACTACTTGATACTCGGGAGGTTGTTTATCTAAAATTCTATTAAATTACTGTTCGTTTTTATCAAACTCACAACTAAAATAATTTAATAAATATTTTTTATTTTTCAAAGTTCATATTTTTTGCAATAATTTATAAAATTTGTATATTGCAGAAAAACTTTCTTTTTGCTACAATTTTGCGTGTAGTGCTGTGTGCTAAATAAATTAAGAGAGGAATTTGTATTTATGATTAAAAAAATCAAGCTGTCAGCAATTAAGTTTCTTTGCGGTATCTTAACCGCAGCATCTGTTTTGGCAATGCCGCATACATGTTTTGCGTCTACCGTTCCCGAAAGAGTAAATTCGCTGCTGCAGGATATTTATTCTGAAAATCCTGAACTTAAAAAACGAGAAAAAAGTATCAGGGAAGCGATATACGATCGCTTGAAAATTGCAAGAGAACGCAACTATGCCGGCAAAGTCAGCAGTTGCCACGCTATTCTCGAAAATGCGTCAAGTAAAGAAGAAGCGTTTGAAAAAATTTATGATTCAAACTTCTGGGGAAGCAGTGAATCAAAATCAGGGCCTGGTTCTCAAATTTAATCTACCGAAAGCGTTCGTAAAAATTTGCCTAGATTAATCGAAAAATATGACATTAAGTCAATACTGGATTCGCCCTGCGGAGATTACAACTGGATGAAAACCGTAGACAAAAAGGATGCCAAGTACATAGGCGGAGACATAGTTCCCAAAATAATCAAAGAAAACAATAAAAAGTACAAAAACGAAAACACATCCTTTGAAGTTGTTGATATTACATCTAGCAACATCCCTAAAGTTGATTTAATTATTTGCAGAGATTGTTTACAGCACTTGTCGCAAACGAATGTCAAAAAGGCACTTAAAAATTTTAAAGATAGCGGTTCTAAGTATTTACTTGTAACCAATTATCCCTGGACTTTAGAAAATTATGATATAAAAGATGGCGATTTTAGTACTTTGAATTTGTGCCAAAAACCTTTTGGACTTCCTTCTAAACCCCTTGAAAAAATAAAGGAAACAAACACAACCGGAAACTGTGTAGATAAATATTTGTATCTATACAAGTTGAATGACATTAATACGGATAAAATGTTTGAAAAAGAAGAGAAAGTAAGCACAGTTCCGATCGCTATGGCTTTAGATGAAAATTATGTTTATCCGACCGTAGTTTCGATTACTTCCGCAATGGAAAATTCAAATCGTAAAGTAAAATATGATTTTCACATTATGCACCCATCGGATTTAAGCGAAGAAAGTAAGAAAATTTTAAAATCATTGCAAAATAAATACAAAAATTGCAGTATAAATTTAATCGATATGAAAGATAAACTTGGCTTTGCCCGTACTGACTCTCGCATAACTACGCCCGCATACTACAGATTAATGTTATCCGATATTTTGCCCGATACTAAAAAAGTAATTTGGGCTGACAGTGATACACTTATATTTCATGATTTATCAGAGATGCTTAGTATTGATATGGAGGGATACTGCTATAAAGGATTTTTGGATTTTGCTGAATTTAACAAAAGGATAGAACAAAAATTTGGAGTAGAAATCGACCACTATATCTGCGATGGGGTAATGCTGGTAAATTTAGAAGAACTTCGCAAAGAAAATGCAGTGAATAAATTCTGTGATTTTATTTATAAAAATAACGATAAGTTGGATAACCACGACCAGACTGTTATAAATGCAGTGTTTGCTGATAAAATTGGAATTTTACCTGCAAAATTCGGTATATGGAATTACTTTAACAAAGAAAGAATCGACAAATGGTGCAAAGATCTTATATCTCCGGAAAAATACACTGTCAGAGAAATGAAAAATGCAAACGCTAATCCCACGATTTTGCACTGCGTCCGTAAACCGTGGATTGCACCTCACATATTTATGAGATCCGACAAATGGTGGCAATATGCTGAAAAAACAGATATTTTTGACAAGATAAAAAGTAAGTATTTAATTGCTGACGGTACATATACAATTGCTTCAGCTTTAAATCGTAATAAAGTGTTGGATATAACCAATGCAGGCAAAAAACAACGTGCAAAACTTCAACTTTGGGACAAAAATAATACAAAAGCGCAAAAATTTAAAGTTACCTACAATAAAAACGGTTACTACACAATTGAGTCTGTATGTTCTGGCAAGTTAATTGATGTTCCTCGTGCTTCGAAAGAAAAAGGTACGCAACTATGGCAATATTCAAACAATAACAGCGATGCACAAAAATGGTATATAATTCCCGATAAAAACGGAAGTTATCGCATAATTTCAAAGTGTAACGGAATGAATTTGGATTTAAGGAAAGCAAAAACGAAAAACGGTACCGAAGTTCAGTGTTACAGTCCAAATGAAACAGATGCTCAAAACTTTATATTTCAAAAAACAAAGTAAGCTTTGTTTAATTGACAGTAAAAGCCTCCGGAATTTCCGGAGGCAAAAATTTTAGCACAATCACTTTTAAGTCGGAACTTTTTTCTGAAATTTGCCGCAATATTATTTCGTTATTTATATTTTAATTCATTTTTTAGTAAATTTATTAAATGGAATAGTGAAATCGACTTTTTTTCAAGAAGATTTGTTTTTATTCCTGTGTTTTATGGAATTATAAACATTATTTACGGCTTCAGTATAACAAATAAAGGAAGGGTGGTTATGATCGTTTGAAGTTAGGTATTTATTTTTTATTTTCTTATATTGTTCTCTTACAGATTGCCACTTTCCTTTTTTCTTTATGAAATACGCTTTTTCTTTAATTCTTGATGAATTGGGTTCTATGTTCCAATAATATTGGTCACGATTAGTAAAACCTGTTTTTTTATGAATTAAGCGATAATAATTTCCGTCAGTATCCTGACAAACAATACAAACGTCTATTGAAAAATTAGTTTGATTTTTCAGGAAATAACGCTTCTTTGCAGTTAGGGAAGAAGTAGAATCTTCACAATCTCCCCATCCCTGTTCACATTCAGAAAGGACTTTG
>CABUYS010000005.1 GCA_902495835.1 uncultured Oscillospiraceae bacterium
CGTAAAAGTTAAAGACGATTTATTAATTTCAATTGTGGTTCCTTGTGGATTTTTCATATCAATAGATATTTTTTGCAAAAGATATAAATCATCAATTCCATGTGGACTACTATAGCAACGGATATATTGCCCAATTTTAAAGGCTCCGATTTGATTATTTGTAAGCTTTAAATCAATGGCTTTTATTGTAATTTCATTTTTAAATTTTACGCTGTCGGCAAGATAGGAAAGAGCTTTAGCTTGCAGATTTTCCGCAACTTTAACATCTTCCCATTTAACCACTTCATAAATAGCTCCGTAAGTTTTCGCAAGTGTAGTGTTTAAAATGTGGTCATCGGTTTTGAGGGTTCCCTCTGATAAAATCCCGTCTGGCAGACTTCCGATTGTCAAATATTGATCAGTTTGATTTCCGTCTGAATCTTCAATCCTTGCTCCAAGGGGGATAATTCCGGTTTTTATGTCTGCACCGCTAATTTCTTCTGTCAAATCAAGAATATTAGCACCAAATTCTATCTTTTGTGTGCAAACGAGCTTATTTCCTGTTTTCGTGCCGTCAGATGTAAAATCTTCAAGATAATCAAGATAGTTAATGCCATTTTCATCACGGATAACTAAATATCCTCCGTAGCTTTTAAGAAGCCTTGAAGTTATAACTTCCCAAGAACTTAAATATTCAATGCTTGAACGTGCAAGGTAGTTATTGGGATCCTTAACAGTTACTTTCCCAAGCTGTATTTTTTGAAAATCTTTAACCTGCGAGTTATGACAAGTCAAAACCCAATTTAAAAAATATTCTATTACATTGTCGCTCTCATAATCTAAACTTGAAAACCGGTCATCATTCGGAAAATCGAATGGGCGAATGACGCTGTCAAGTAAAAAAGCGAGAATCCCCTCGCAAGTTATCTTTTTTTCGTTATGGAATCCAAGCTCTGAATTAATCACTCGTCCTTTAAAAATTAAATTATTGTCACGATAAACCCGAACAATCGAGCTCAATTTTGATATGTTATTAAAATATGGGTGATTTTGATAAATAGTAAAAGTTAATTCATTAGCAGTGTTTAATTCTTGCTTTAAAACAGGACTTTCAAGTTGAAATTCATTTAACTGCGAATCGTATAAAATATAATCGTCACAAAATATCCTATACTGCATAGCGGTTACCTCCATTCATTGTAAATTGTACATTGTACCCTGTACATTATATCTCCCCCTCCTGAAAATTAAGGGTGGCATTACCGCTTGAATTTAAGGTATTTGCGCCACTGGTAAGCTTTATTGTTCGGAGGTGCGTTCCTGCACTATAAACTTTTGTATTTATCGTGATTTCCGTTTCATTTATCAAGTCTGCGTATACAGTCATTCTTGAGTTTTGCACTATGTTTGCGCCTTCGGTTAAATTGAAAACAGTTATATTTTTCTTGTATTTAAAAGGCTCACAATCGCAAGAAATAACAATTTTGCCAAGCCTTTGGCTCGAATTATATTCATCAATTTGACATCTACCGACATAATAAAAATCGGGTTCGGACCATGTTTTAATTTTCATTTTATGTCCGTGCAAAAAAGAAGAAATATTTATCATTTTAGCTTGCCAATCATTTATTTTGTCAATGCTTTCAAAAGTGAGCTTTAGTGTTCTGTTTTCATACTTCATTTCACCGAAACATTCCGATAAATCAAGACTTCCGTCCATGCCCTCAATGCTCACGCTATAAGTTTTAGGCGAGGGAATACCAATATTTTGTTCCGTCAAGATAACACCGAAATCAGTATAGCTGTGTTTTGAAATATTTGTACTCCAAGATGTAAAAGTAACTCCGTTTAAATTGCTCATCGTCCTCGCTCCTTGCTAATTTGAATTTTTGCAAGCTCTTGGTTTATGGGTGGCGTTAATTCTCCAACCAAAACACCTGTATCAAGACAAATCTGTCTGCTTTTAAGGCCGGGGATATAATATTCGAGAAGTGATAAGATTGAATCAAGTTTCCCAAGTATTCCGCTATTGCTCACTTCCGAAGTGGTTTTAATATTACTTATGGAATTAGTCGAACTTGGCAACATATTTAAGTTAGTATCAAAATCGGGTATAATTGCTTCCTGCATATCTTTTTTAACACCGTTCATAGCATTTACAAAACCCTCTCCAATGCCTAACGCCATGTTTTTTCCGACTTCTTGTTCAAATACAGTTGAGGGCGAATGTATTCCGAGTGCAGATTTCATGCCGTCCAATATACCTCTTGCAAATTCCCTGACTTTGCTTGTTATCCACCCAATTGAGTTAGAAATACCACTCCAAATTCCCGAAACAATATTTTTGCCAATTCCCCACATCTGACCCGGAATTTCTCTTACTTTATTCACAATTGCATTAAATAAACCTGAAGCAGCCTGATGACCTTTTGAAGCCATATCAGAACCCCAAGAAACAACTTTTTGAATAGTTTGTGAAAACCAGTTTCCGATTTGACCGGGAAGATTTTTTATCACATTTATCACACTATTTAAAAATTCACTTGCTTTGGTTTTTGCCTATTTTCTGTTTCTGCATTTGATAGCTCTATCCCCGTATTTACATAAGAAATGACGGCTTCTTTAATTTTTTTAAAGCCGTCAATAATTTTTTCTATTCCTGTTTTTATTAAATCTGCGGATAGGTTCGCTTTCAAAACTTCGCCGAAAATATTTGTTTGTTTTGCGGTATCGTCCATTTCATTTCCGAGCTCATCAGTTGCTTTTTCGGCCTCGTTTAATTTGTCTTTGCTTTCTTTTATATCGCTGTTTAAATTTTTTATTTGGCCTGCAAGTTCTTTGGCCTCGGTAGAATTTTTGCCTTGTTCTAAAACTACATTCTTATATTCTGTTTGTAATGATTTTAGCTCATTTTCCTGTTCGGAAATTTTAGCCGTTAGCTTCTCAAGGGGCGACTCACATTTAGTCATTTCAGAATATACGTCACTTAAATTTTTTTCCATTTTGGAAAGTTCGGTTTCTGCTTTGTTGAGTGATGTTCTCCAAGTGTTTGTTCGTTTATCGTTTTCGCCGTATTTTTCGCTTGCTTCTTGCAAGGCTCCTTTTAAGGTGGCGATCTTTTCTTTCTGATTTTTAATTTGCTCATTTAAAACTTTACTTTGCGAAGATAAAGAAGAAACAGACTTATTGTTTTTTCCGAATTCCGCTGTTACTTTTCCCATTTCTGAAGCTAAAACTTTTAAGTCTGAATTTATTTGCGATATTGCTTTTCTATATTCTTTTTCTCCTTCGAGCTTTATTGTTCCTCCGAATGTGTTACTTCCTGCCATATTTTTCACCTCCAAAAAATGTGTTTACAATATATGCACCATATGATATAATGTGAATATAATAGTTATGAAAGGAGTTTTTACTATGGGAGCTACAAAAAGTGTAAATATGAATATTCGAATGGATGAAACTACAAAAAAACAAGCACAGCAGCTTTTTGCCGAATTTGGCTTGGATATGACTACTGCAATAAATATGTTTTTAAAACAGTCAGTCAGAGAACAGAGAATACCGTTTGAACTTAAAGTTCATGTTCCAAATGCTGAAACTATCGAAGCAATCAAAGAAGTTGAGGAAATGAAAAAAAGCGGTAATTTTGGTAAAACTTATCAAGATGTAGACAAAATGTTTGAGGAGCTGTTAGCTTGAAATATGAAGTAGTTCCAACTTCCAAATTTAAAAAAGAACTCAAAAAAATGAAAATGCGCGGTGCTGATGTTACACTTCTTAAAGAAGTAGTTAAAAAATTAGCAAGTGGTGAAGCATTACCTATCAAAAATAATGCGCATAGGTTATCAGGAAGTTATTCGGATTATTATGAGTGCCATATAAAGCCTGATTGGCTTCTAATTTACCAATTTATAGAGGATAAACTTGTGTTATCCTTGATTCGCACAGGAACACATAGTGACCTTTTCAAATAATTTTATGGTAGCCATTCATCACTACTTTGATGAGTGGTTTTTTCTTCTTTAAAAAGGGCTTGTTTCATAAAAAAATTGTGGTAGCACTTAAAATGTTCATATAGTAAAGTCCATTTTTTAAATGTGAAATGCCCAACTTTTTTTCTGTGAAGCCGAGCATTTTTGTTCCTACAAATAATATCCACGAAAAATCAATTAAATTTTCTGATTCTTCGTGGTTTTCACTTTTTTTGATTTTTCGTTGTGTGGCATGCTTTCAGTTATCATTTTAGTTATTGTATTTGCTACTTTTTTTAATCCTATTTCAGTTATAATTCTGCCCGCTTTAGATGAAGTTATCGGAACTCTTTTCTCACTTGATTTTTCATTTTCGATTTCTATGCCTTCATTGATTGCTTCGGTAATAAAAAACTTCAAAGCTTTGATGTTTGGTTCTTTTTGATTTCTGATAAGTTCCGACCAATTGGAAAGTGTTTCGTATTCATTTTGTATTGATTCCATGACATTAAGCGTAAACGCAAGTGGAAATTTCTCTGAATTTGTTTCAAGATATGTGATTTTATCTATCAAATTTATTCACCTTCTTTTTGTACAAAAAATCCTGTCAATGCGGTATTAGCAGCTGTTTCGGTATCGTAAACATTGTGTTTTTCCCAATCTCCGTTATCATTTTCAAAGATTGTTGCTTCTACTGACGGTGTAGTAAATTCCAGATTATCGCCTTTTGTCTTGGCGTCGGTTATGAATGGTTTAAATTTAATTTTCGGAAAAAACTCTACTTTGTATTTTTTAACACCGCCAACCATTTTCGGAACTATATGCCCAAATCCAACATATATTGGCGTATCTTCTGAGTTTGATGTGACAACACCCGTTTCTTCGTCAACAGTTTTTCCGAGCAATTCTGCAAATATGGTATCATCGTCATCATCTATTCCAGCGGTTAAAGTTCCACTTTTAAATAATGAAACTTGCTCCTTGAGTGCGTCATCGGCGTAAAATTTTTAAAAAATCAGAATATATTTTAAAATTTATTGATATCATTTCTATAAACATGATATAATTCCAGGGATTAATTATAATATATTACCAAAAAGGTGTGATGAATTTTGAAAAATAAAAAAGAATTTATGTATTTTTTTCTTTGTACAATAATGTATGTTGTTTTAAATTTTGCTTTAACTAAAATTTTTAATATTTCTTTCAATGTTCATAGTAACGGAAATATAACATTAGGCACATATCATATCTTGAGATTAGTAGAAATCGTTTTAATAAGTGTATTTTGTTTCTTTAAAAAATTCAAATTTTTAGTATATTTTGATATTTGTCTTATAATTTCTTGGATCACTGATTTTTTTATTAATTTTTATTTTTTCGATAAATCTGTAAGTATTTCATTTTTATTACTTTCGGTAATTGTTATGTTCGGATATATATTAAACTGCGTATCTGATATCATATCTCGAAAACTTAATAAAATAGATTTTTACAAAAAGTATAAGCCGTATATTTTAATGCTATTATTTTTACTGACATATGTAACACTTTTTGCTATTAATTTATCGATACCTGTAGAATATAAAATACTGTCAAAAACCACATCATACACTGCAAGAATGTGGATGATCGGCAATTTGTCTTTACTTATATTAGCCATATATTATATATTTAAAATTAAGTTTTTAAATGTAAAAGATTTATTAATATCTACAGCGTTAGGTATTTTTACTTTTATACTTTCAAAAGATCCCATAGGTTCTATCGAAAATATACTTTGTTGCTATGCCGCTTGTGGGCTATTTAAAAAATGTTCCTCTGAAAAAAATTTACCCGGTTTTAATTTTAATGAAATTGTAAAATCCTTGGGATTCGGAATTTTGATAGGTATACCGTTAGGAATTATAAATATATTAAATACACAGGGTCATAGTATTTTTGATTTGCAAGTTTGGAATTTATCAAATATTTGGAATTCCCTAATTAATTCAAGCGGAGCAATATCTGAAGAAATAACATATCACTTTTTCCCATTTGCTATAATCATATACTGGTTTAATGGTAAAATTTCTAAAAATTATAAAACTCAAATACCTATATATATTTTTTTAATAATGCCGCATGCAATGAACCATATAGCAAGCAGTTTTATAATTAATCCGTCAATGGCAATTATTGATTGTATAAGAGAAGCTATTATATTTGGTATACCCTTCATATGGCTCATGACAAATAAGGGAATTTTAGCAAACAGTGCATGTCACACTATTGTTGTACTATTTTATCGTATGTGCGGAAATGTATATACAAGTTAACAATTTTTCTTTTATTTTAGAAAATAACCTTTTCCATTTATAAATCTTCTTTTTAAAATTTCTTCAATTACTGTTTTAACTTCTTTCGAAACGCTCCAACCCACGCTACAAAATAAAATTTGCCGAATTTGGGTTATTCCTATAAACTACGCAGAGGACAGAAACATATAAAAGTCATTGATAACCGCATGAACATTCAAAAAATACTTTTTCCGGCTTTAAGACCTCTCGGCATAATTAAAAGCTTTAAGATGTTTTCTATTTTTCCAAATTTTAAAACATCGAAGAAATATTTACTCGATTTATCTTTGCAAACGTCTATAAAGTTTTGGCACATATTTACGAAGTATCGAGGAACAGAGATTTCACCATTTATAACTCCTTTTGCATACTCATAAGCTTTATTTTTTATATGCTTTTCAATTTGATTTCACTTCTTTTTTCCATTCAAGGCAGTATTCTAAATATTTTTATCAATCTTTATACGCAACTCGCCGGCAGGAGCTCTGCATCAGTTAAGTATTTCGAGCAGTGGATTAGATTCATCATAGTCTTGACAATCCCTTAATGTTGTAATTATTTCAATTAAAGTTACAACTGTTTTGTTGGCGCTTTCGATTGTTCGGTTATAATCAGATATTGCAGGGTGGGAATATACGTTTTTCCGACCTTTGACATATTCTTTTGTAACTAAAGTTCCTTCTTCTCGGATTGTTTTTTCAAGGTCATTCAAAATCCCGATTTGAACTTGATATCTTTTAAAAGTTGTAAGAAAAAAGAAATTCTGTTTGACACCGTGTTTCTCGGCAATTTCAAGAATTTCTTTAGCTTGTTTATTTAAATCTATTTTTGACATTTATCATTCCCTTTCCAAAAAACTCACGTTTATTAAATTCGGTGTAAATTTATGGGGGCTGTCGGTGTTTGGGTGTTCTTCTTAAAAATATTCGGAGTGGTGGGGGGATTGCTTTGTTTTTTGATTTTGCTCATTAATTATCTTTTTTACTTCTTTATACGGAATTTGTCCTTTGTCGCACATTGAGTGGTGCATAGAGCAAAGCGTTATCAAATTGTTTTCATCAAGCTTTAAATCTTCACTTAAATTAATCGGCAAAGCGTGGTGAACTTGCAGCCCCTCAGAATTATATTTTCTCCTTGTGTTATATATTTTCCTAATACAAACTTGACAAAGATAATTATCACGTTCCTTAATTTCTTTTCGCTTCTTTTGCCACTTTGGACCGTTTCTAAACTTTACAGATTCATCTATCTTTTTTCTTTTAACAGGTTTCTTGTTACATCTGTAATTTTCATCATATACTCTACTACAATATTTGCATGATTTTTGAATTTTAAAATCTCCTTTTAAAAGCAAAGTAGAGTACCTATTAAATTTAGGTACTCTTTCAAAATTGAATTTAGTTCTTTCATTTGATAATAAATATTAAAAATATTTATTACATTCTCAATTTTTTATTTATAAACTAACTGATAAAACTAGATAGTACAATAACCTTAGCATTATTTAAAGAATATAAGAGACTTTTATATAGTACGTCATTCAACGTGTCTCCATTTAAATCTTCATTGTCTACCATTTGAATCTGCGGCATATCATCTATGTGTGATATCAAAGTAGAAATAATATCTGCAAAAAATAATTGCAAGCCACGGTGTTCAGATAAATGATATATACTACCATCCACACCCATAACCGATACCGTTGGATTGGCTGAGTCTCCTGTGTCTGCACTTATATCTATATTCAATGCATCAAATTTTGTGTCTATAGCTAACCCACATGTATTTCTTAAATAAATATACAGTTTTAAAAATTTTTGTCTAAGCGCATTTAGTTGTGGAATAACTATTCTGATGAATTGATCAACGTTTGGGTCAGTGACACTACAAATCCTAGCGTAACCAGAAGACGTTTGTGCCTCCTCTGGTATATCAGTAGGTTTATTCTTAAGTTCCAACAGTTCACCCGCATTATTAAAAAGTGGTAAAACTTCAGCACTAATATAAACACTAGAATAAGTAGCTGATCCTGATTGTAATTGTAGTTTTTTCTTACCATCACCAGTATCGTTTATATCTAATCTTAATTGGGTACCTCGTACGTTTGATGAAGTGTTATGATCGGCACTTTTTACCATAGTGGTCAATTGGTCTTTCTGGGACTTAAGAAAATCAACAATTTGTTTTTTAATAATTCTATTTGTTGGAGTGAATCCATTTCCTCGTGGCGGATCATTTGCTTCATGCTTAAAAATATACCGCATATTATTTTTCACCTCATATATTTTATAGTCACCATATACTGATATTAACTTACATTCATAGAATGACTTAGTGCAAGAGCTACACATTGTATCAAAGAGATTTTTGAATCCAATTGCATAATTATCTCGTAATTTTCTTTTTTCTTGATTTTAAAAGTATTATCTACCAAATTATACTCGTAAAACCTGCTGCGCTTTCTAGTTTCGACGTTAACTAAAATACTATTTTTTTGAACACTTGCCGTTCCATAGCTTTTATTTGTTTTCGAATCGAATTCCCACAATGATTTAGTAGATTTATTTCCTTTACGTAACGATCTAATATCAAAAACAAAACCATTAAGAAAAGAAATTTTATTCGATATAAGTTCAATTGTTGCTTCCAAACAATCAGCCGCAGACCTATTTTGCCAATTTAGTAAAGAGGAACCATTAAAGCAGTATAATGGTACTCCATCTAATGATTTTATATTCGTAATTGCTGAACACTGCGAAAAAGAAAAAAATAGCAAAAAACATCCTATTAAAATTTTTTTAAACTTACCAAAAATATTCATAACTATTTAACCCCCGTAATGTCGTATATTTTTTTATAATATTCAATCCATTTTTCCAATATTTTAACTGTTTCGTCAAAATATTTAAGTTCAAACTTTTCGTGTGATTTTTTAATATCTGATTTTACTTCAACCTTTGTCTCACGAATGCCTAAAATTAAATCAGCCAAATCAACAGACGATGTTTTATTCATTTTTCTTTCAAATTCAGAAACACAATCACTTTCTGCTTCGTTTAAAAGTCCTTCCGGAAAATTTGTATCTGGCAATATAATTTTTTTGAACTTATCTTGCTGATCTTTGGATAAGTAAAGCAAACAATCAAATTTTGGGCTAAGTATACAGCTGAGTCTGCCTTTCTTTATTAACGATGTTTCAAACAGCTTTTTTGCTTTTTGAATGTTATTGGTATAAACCTTATATGTACTTGATGGTTCTTGTTTCTCGCCCAACAACTGCTTATAAAACCCTTTATATCCCGAAGGCTTTTGTTCGCCTCTTTTTATTGCAACTAAAAAGCTTCCTATTTTTTTCTTTTTAAAGTACTCTTCAGCAAATTGAGCTGCTTTTTTGGTGAATTTTATTTGTCCTCGTTTTAACATAGTTGTTTCCCTTCCTTTCATTAAAATAAATTTATTTAATGCGGAGAATATAATATAAATCCTAGATCGTACTATATTATATCATAAATTAAAAAAATTTTCAATTTTTTCAAATGTGCCAACTAGAGTGCTAAGTTATGATTGTGATTAACGCAATTGCTTGTAGCATTTATCGATATTCTAAAAGTATCGATACAGCTATAAACTATTTTTTCTTTACGATCATTATTAGATGTACTAAATCAATTCGTGATTACAAGTCAAAATCATACGTTTTTACTACATATATAAATTTTACCACATCACTTACATTTTAAAAATTAAAATAAAGTGCCAATAATTTTGGCACTCTTCAAGCAAAACCATATAGATTCCTTATCTCACAATACTATTTTACAACTTTAAATTCGTCATTTCCGTCAAATTTTTAAAAATTATGTTTTATAAGTTTACGTATATCAAAATTCTAGAATTTTGATGTAAAACGATATATAATAAAAATATACAGTTAATGCGAAAGGAGGTAAACTTATGTCGAAAAATGTTTTAATTAGCCCGATTGTTAAATGGGTTGGAGGGAAAAGGCAACTTCTTACCGAAATTATGCCTTTAATTAAGAAAAATTGCTCAATGTACGTTGAGCCTTTCGTTGGTGGAGGAGCAGTATTTTTTGATTTACAACCTAAAAAAGCAGTAATAAATGATTTTAATAGCGAATTGATAAATGTGTATATGATTGTAAGAGATTTTTCTGAAGAATTAATTTCGGAACTTGAAAAGCACAATAGCAATAATAGTGAAGAATATTACTATGAAATCCGAGCTTTGGATAGAACTCCGGAATTTTCAAAATTATCTAATATAGAAAAAGCCGCGAGGATTCTCTACTTAAACAAGACATGTTACAACGGATTATATCGTGTTAATTCTACCGGGCAATTCAACTCACCCTATGGCAGATATAAAAATCCTAATATAGTTAACCCTGTGTCCATAAGAGCTATGTCGAAATATTTTCAAAGCAATGAAATCGAGATTAGACACGGCGATTATCGAGATACTTTACAAGAATTACATCGTGGTGCTTTTGTTTACCTCGATCCACCGTATATGCCTATCTCGTCATCTTCTTCATTTACTGGTTATACTGAAAACGGTTTTTCATATGAGCAACAACTCTTATTAAAAAAAGAATGCGATAAATTAAGAGAAAAGGGGATTTCGTTCCTTCAATCAAATTCAGACTGTCTTGAAATAAGAGAGTTATACAGAGATTATAGTATTAAAACGGTTCACGCTAAGAGAACTATAAATAGCAATGCCAAAAAACGAGGAGAAATAAACGAGGTGCTTATATACTATGAAGGGAAAAAATAAACTTTCCTCAAATGAAGCATGGGAATTGCTAATAAAAAAATATGATATTTTATCAAAAATAAAAAAAGACGGATTTTTTATAATTAAAGCCAGTAGTATAAAAGAGTTCAATGAGCCTAGACTTATGGCAAAGTGGGACAGTTCAAAATTACTTCCAGAAGTATTAAGAAAAAATAATATTAATATACTGCCCATAAGCCGCAGTGCGTATATTATAAGTGATTTTATTTTATATCAAGAAATTCCCGAATTAGAACAGAAAGTTACACAAATGGCTCAAGTAAATATTCCGGAATATGAATCAATAGATACCAATAATATCAATTCTGAATCCAATGCAATTAATGTGTTGATACTCTCTGGAATCTTAGATGACTTTTTAGAAACTGGAGAAAATGTACTGACTTTTAATGGTCGCATGGGAACTGATATTTTTGATTTTACTGTTAATTCATACTCAAATATCAAGCGGAAAGTTCATGTAAAAAATGCTCAATGTGAAATTGATGGGGGTTTTGAAAACGAAGAATCTGCAATTATCATGGAAGCCAAAAATGTGGTTCATGAAGATTTTCATATAAGACAATTATATTATCCGTATAGATTATGGAATACAAAAGTTAAAAAGCCAATTCGATTAGTTTTTGCAATCTACTCTAATATGATTTATAGGTTGTTTGAATACAAATTCAATTCTCTTGAAGATTACTCTTCGATAGAACTTGTAAAATCAAAAAATTATTCTCTGCAAGATGTAAAAATTACGGAACAAGAATTAATAAATATAAGAGATAAGACTATTGTAAAAACAGATGACAATCAAGAATACACTAAAATCCCATTTATCCAAGCAGATTCAATAGACAGAATAATTTCACTATTAGAGAATCTATATGAAAATCCTATGTCCAAAAATGCGATAGCAGAATTAATGAATTTTAGACCAAGGCAATCAAGATATTATTTTAACGCAGGACTGTATCTTGGAATCTTTAAAGAAGTTTTTGAGGACAAACAAAAACTTGTAACATTAACAACTCTTGGGAACAAACTGTTTAAACTTAATTATAAAGAACGTCAATTACATATAGTATCATTGATTTTAGAACATAAAATATTTTTTGAGTTATTTAACGAAACTATTAATACAGGCTTGTTGCCATCAATAAAACATATTGAAGATATGATACTGGAATTGAAAATTTTAAATTGTAAAAATGCAACTTCATATCGTCGTACACAGTCTGTTTCCGGATGGATTACTTGGATATTTAACTTAACAAAATTAGGGTAACTTCAAATATATATATGATATGCATTTTATGTATAGATTTATTTATGTTTTTCTAAAAAATTATTATGTTTTCTTCTTGGGTACTGTTCATCATATTCTCCAATAGCATAGGCTATCTTTTGCCAACTTAGCCCTTGAATATATCTCAGAGTTAAAATCATTCTCATTTGACTATCTTCTACGCTTTGTATATATCTATCAAGACGATTTAGTTCATAAAAACATTTCTTTAGATTCAAATCTAAAATGCTTTTTAAATCTGCTATTTCAGTAACATAATTTCCAATCTTATCTGAAATACCTTTACCACTTGGTAAACCCGTTATTTTGCTTGTACAATTTGTTGCTGATATTTCAAGTTCTTCAAGCCTTCGCTGTTGTTGCTTGATTTCTTTTTTTAAATAATAAAGCTGTGATAATTCTTTTTTGGTCATATAAGTTTCATCTCCAGTTTTTCTTTATTTTTGATTCGTCGTAATTTCTGTCAAGTTCTGAGAAAGTCATATAATTTCCATTGAAATTGAAAAGCGTGACACCGGTTGTGCCACGCCTATTTAAAGCTACATCTACTCCAATTGTTTTAGACTGAACCGCTCCGAGTTCATTAAAATTTTTCTCTACACACCACATAAGAATCAACTTAGAACAGTTCTGTTCGATTTCTCCGCTATCTCTTAAGTCACAAGGAGAGGGCCGTTTTTCTTCATCATTGGTACGATTAAGTTGTGATAAACATAAAATCGGAACCGAAAGTTCAGATGCTAAAATTTTGAGTTCTCGGCTTATTGCTCCGACTTCTTGATTTCGGTTGTCATGCTTCTTAGTAGATTTCATAAGTTGCAAGTAATCCACTACTATAAGACCTAAGTTTTTAATCATCCGACACTGAGTTCTAATTTCATTAACTGAAATATTCGGTTTATCATTTATTTTAAGTGGTACATTCTTCAAATAATTAATTACTTTTTTAATTTTTGATATCTCTTCATTTCTGACAGCTTCTGGTCTTTTTTTATCTTGAAAACGCCTATCAATTAAAGTATTCATCGGAACTTGTGCTGTTTGCGAAAGCAATCTTTCGTAAATTTCAGAACTTTCCATTTCCATGCTATAAAAAGTAACAGTTTTACCTAACATAGCTACGTTTTGTGCAATTGATAAAGCAAAGGCAGTTTTACCAATTTTGGGACGAGCTGCCAAAACAATGAGATTTCCCGCCGACATTCCTTTTAATATTTCATCAAGTTTAGGAAATCCAGTATAAGAGCGATTTTCTAAATCTTTATCAGTATTTTTATAACTTTCTAAAACCTGATATCCGATATTATCTATACTTTGAAGTTGCCTTTTGTGTTGTTCCGAAAGTAACTCATAAAGTTCACCCATAACCTCATCAGCAATTTCATTTGCGTTTTCTGCATATACGCCGTCAAAAGCAAGCCGAGTTCCGATTTGCTGTAATTTTCTTGCTTTCGAACTATCAACTACAGTCTGAGCATAATTTTTAATTTGGCTAATAGAGGGAACAAGTTGAGCACAGTTAAGAAGCATTTTCTTCGTTTGTGACTCATCATAATTTTTTTGAGCTGTGAGCTTTTTTAGTACCGAAATAAAATCAATTGTTTTCCCTTCGCTCGACAGTTCTAAAATTGTTTTATAGCAATCTTTTAGTTCCTCAAAACAAAAATGCTCCGGTTTTAATGTATCTACTACATTTACCAGAGCTTTTTCATCAATTAAAATTGAACCTATAACGCACATTTCTGAACTTCGTGCCACTTCATCTTTTAATTCCAATAGCATTACCTGCTTTCCATTTTTATTCTTAGTTGCTGATATTTTTCTCTAAGTTTCTTGCCAGATAATATATTACTTTTCCAAAAATTATCTTTTTGACACCACTCTACAACTTCAGCAATATCATCTGCGTCAATCTTATCTCTACGAATCATCAAGTCAAAATCTTTAGCCCATCGTTGACGCTGTGACTCGCTCTTTGGAAATTTAGGATTGTTCTCTGTAATGTTATTTTCTAAAAATTTAGCTAGCAAATATGGGTCGCTATCAGTCTCGAAAATTTTCTTGTTCTTAATTCCATTGTCGTTGATTTTTGTTTTTAGCAAAATTTCGTTATTTTGGGTATTAAAATCGCAAGATGTAAAATTTTGATTTAGCTGTTGATTTTGTGTGCGAATTGTCTGTGGCGACTCGCCACTAAAAATCTGCGACGAAGATATATTATTAATTGTATTATTCTCTGTGAAGTTTTCTTCGTGGGGGGTCAGGAACTTCTTTTCGTGAGGGTATGGAAGTTTTCATCAAGTGGGCACTAAAATTTGCTTCAACTTTTAAGTACCTTATTTTTACTTTCTGATTGCTGTTATCAAGAACAAACTCTGCTGAAATATATCCAGCATTGCAAAGTGACTTTATCCAAGTCGAAATTGTTCGTTTGCTGACAGAGTACAGTTTGCTGAAATAGTCATTAGTTGCCCAGCAATAACCTTTTTCATTGCAAAGTGCTGTTATCTCACCATAAAGAAGTTTAGCACTCGGAACAACATTGCTGTCATATCTGACAGTTGCAGGAATTACCGCATAGTATGATTTTTTAATATTCAAATTCATTTAAAATTTCTCCTTTAAAATGGTAAATCATCATCAAGAAAATCTTCTCCAGTTTTCTCAATTTCTTGTTCAGTTATAATTTCACGCACAATAAAACCTTTATAGTATTTTCCATCAACTTGTTTTGAATAATATTTTGCAATAATCCATATTTCATCTTTTGGTTTGTACTCTTTTAAAATACGCTGTGAAATTTCTCCAAAAGCCGTACAATCGGCAAATGTAGGTTTGTTCCATTCACCGCTTTCTTCATTTTTTCCGTTACTTAATTGTAAAGAAAACTTTATTCCACTTTGGCCTATTTCTTTAAAGTCTCCATAAATTCTGCCTCTAAAAATTACCGTATTAACATAGCAGTTACCACTGTAAACTTCTTTTTCATCATTATAAATTTTTGTTGTTTTCATAATACAATCTCCTTAATTGCTATTTTCACTTTAGGAATTTCGGAATACTTTTTCTCGAAATAAATCCTACAAATTTGCGAATCATCGTAATAACAAACTCCGTTTAATGCATCTAAGATAATCTTAATGATATTATCTGAATCAGGCTTCTTTGTAGGCGAAGTATCTCCGTTTAACATCGAGTTTTTTGACTTTTTACTTACGCTTTTTGGAACAGAAAAAAGAGCAATTATGCTTACTTCGAGCGGTATATTTTTATCAAAAAACATCTTTGAAACCGCAGTATAACTTGCTCTAACCAGTTTTTCATATTCGATTGTTTGTTTTGGTGTATATGTGAATTGTCGACCTCTACTTTTACATATTCTCGGTCTCTGTTTGCCTTTCGGATTTCCCGGCACTGTAAATTTTATTTCCATTCCGAACCTCATTTCTCCGTGTCATCTGGTTAAGTCCTTCCAGAATTTCTACTCGCTGTTTTTGCGTTAGTTCTTTGAAATTTTTGACTTTGTATCTCTTTAAAATCATTTCATAAATCTGACTGTTATCATCTAAACTTTTGACAGTGCTTTTTAAAATACTCGCATCCTTTGCTGTGATTTTCTCCGTTTCAATTTCCGGCAAATCTTCCCCAGAATAAATATATAAGCCAAGCCCAAACATAGCTAAATTTTTAACTAAACACCGCATAATTGTCTTATTTACATCAAACATTGTTGCTGGTTCAACAGCAATATCTTTTTTGAATTTCGTATCATAAGTATAACTTTCGGATTTCATTGCTTTGTTAGATGAATCCATAACAGGAAGCCACATTGTATGAGTTAAGTTATCAATTGTAACATCAGTAAAAACCATATACCCAACACCTTCATCAAAAACATAGGGAAGTTGCTTTTCTCCGAATAAATGTATTTTATATGTTGCATCCGGATATTTCTTTTTTACTTCAGCCCAAGCATACGGCCATGAGAGATAGGTTAAATCTTTTTTCTTTTCGATATGGTCATTTACATTAATTTCAAACAATGTTTCAAAAATTGATTTGTTTTGATTCATAATTTTTTACTCCTTTAAATCGTGATATTCTAAATCTGCCATTTTTGCTTTATAGTCAGGTGCTTCTGCTATAAATTTAAAATGAATATTTAAACATTCTTCGCAACATTCAAAACCATTTAAAGCGTAATAATCATCACCTTCATAAATAGCTTCATCACAGAAAAAACATTTTAAAACTGCTTTTGCCTCATTATCAGGTGGTTCGAGATATGTTCTGTCATCTAGTAGCTCCATTTATTTGTGCTCCTTTTGAACATTGATTTTTTGACATACAATTCTAAATGCATCAAGTGTTTTCCTTTCAAGCTCACGAATTTCTTTTCCTTGATGTACTACTATACTAATCAGGATTAAAATAGTTATAAGTAAAAATATTTGCATTATTGATTCCTCCATAAAAATAAAAAGAACAATCTTATATAAATTGTTCTGATAGGGCTATTGTATTTTATCACTTGTTTCAAATTTATTTGATTTGTTGTATTTTAATGGTAGTAGCTATCAAAAAGCTTGTACAAACTGTAAATCGCATAAAATAGCCATTTATGAGTATTTTTTATAATTTGTTGTTCTTACGCAAACGTACCATCTGCTGCTAAATCCTCATGCAAATCAGTTATCGGATCGCCTTTAACTTGCATGCTCGCAGCTGTATACGATTGGCCGCTAGCAGAAGTAGGATATACACCTGTTGTGTGGTCTACAAAGTAATCAGAAAAACCATTTTTCTCAATTTCTTCCGGAGTCAAATTTTTTGTAAGCTGATAAACTATAGCTCCAATCATTTCAAGGTGCCCGAGTTCCTCGGTCCCGACATCCGTAAGTATAGCCTTTAGTTCAGGGTATGGCATCGAAAACCTTTGGCTCAAATATCTAAGTGATGCACCCAGTTCACCGTCAGGCCCACCATATTGAGTTATTATCATTTTGGCAAGTGCAGGATTGGGATTTTTTATATTAACCGGATATTGTAATTTTTTCTCATAAACCCACATTAGCTATTCTCCTCCTCAGAGTTATTCCAAGGCCATGGATCTGCTATCCATCCCCAACGATTGTCTTCAACGCTTTTTGAAGTAATGGGTCCATACTTTTCTTGGTATTGCTCCCTTAGCTCCATGCTTTGTTTTCGATAATCATTTAATTTGGCATTTACTTCTTGGTCATCAGGATGAGTATCCATATAAAGATTAAGTTCCACAACGGCAAAATCTATTGCGGCAATACGTCTTAACATAACTTCTTGTTCTGTCATTTATTCTCACCTACCGACATTCCTTCAAAAGGTTTATTAAGCTCCGGAAACATTGTTCCTGTGTTTATTCCTTGTTCGGCACTGTATACGTTGTCCGCTATCTGATAAGGAACGTAAGCCATGGCAACAACAGGGTTTTCCGGCAAAGGAGTAATCCCATATTGTCTTGCTACCATATGCATTATAGACTCATTCATAATTACTCTCCTATCTTTTTGGATTTTTATTTAAAATTCTTGATTATAGACTCAATTCTATACTATGAAAAATACAGAATATGCGTGAAAACAAGGTACATAGTATTTAAAAAATTTATCCCAAACAAATCTAATATTTGTGATTGGAAAGATAAAAAGATTCAATTTTAGACACGCAAAAATACATCACCGACGCAATAACGCCCAGAATAAATATTCCCGCCATAACCAAATCCAGTTTAAAGACTTGACCTCCGTAAACTATGAGATACCCTATTCCCTTTGATGCAACTAAAAATTCTCCTGTTATAACACCTATCAAAGACATTCCGACGTTAATTTTAAGAGTGGAAATAATAACGGCAATATTTGCGGGAATAATCAGTTTAGTAAGAATCTGAAATTTACTCGCTCCGAAAGATTTCATTAATAGTATTTTGTCTGAGCTTACATTTTTAAATCCTGCCAAGATATTAAGCGTTGCTATTATTACCGAAACCAAAAGAGCCATTATTATGATTGATTTGGTACCCGCTCCAATCCAAACTATTATAATAGGTCCCAGTGCAACTTTCGGAAGTGCATTTAAAACTACCAAATAAGGTTCGGTAACTTTAAAAATAAAATCCGACCACCATATCACCACAGCCGTAAGCACTCCTATAACAGTTCCCAAGAGAAAACCAACAACTGTCTCCCATGCCGTTACTCCGATATTATTCCAGAGTTGATTGGCGGCGTTTAGGCTAATTAAAGTTTTTAATATTCTCGACGGAGAACTCACAACAAAAGCATCTATCCATTCGAGTCTTGCTGCTATTTCCCAAAGCAAAACAAAGAAAATCAAAAAACCTATCTGAACGGATTTGATTGCAAGTGATTCGGATTTTTTCTTTTTCAAATAACGAATATGTTCTTGAGAAAATACTTTTTTTGCTGTTTTTTCAATCAACCAACTCACCCCAAATAATGTCAAAATAATCGTTGAATTTTTTATTGTTTCTCTTCTCGTGCAAAGAAAGTTTTTTACCGCCGAAGTCAATATTAACGATATTTTTTACTTTGCTAGGTCTCTTAGAAAAAATTATTACTCTGTCAGAAAGAGAAACCGCTTCGGAAATATCATGACTTACGAGTATTGCTGTCTTTTTCTCGTTTTTTATTATATTTAAAACTTCTTCTGATATATTTATACGAGTCTGATAATCCAGTGCCGAAAACGGTTCATCCAAAAGCAAAATTTGAGGTTTAACCGCTAAAGTTCGTATTAATGCCGCTTTTTGACGCATTCCTCCGGAAAGCTGATTTGGGTAATGATTTAAAAAATCACTTAATCCGTATTTTTCCGTTAAACTTAGCGCATATGATTTTGTTTCTTCCGTCAGAGCATGTTTTAATTCCAATCCCAGCAGTATATTTTCTTGTATGGTTCTCCACTCAAAAAGATAATCCCTTTGAAGCATATACCCCACTTTTTGCAAATGTTTTTCTTCTTGAGGTATGTTAATCTTAACCGTTCCTTCCGACGGCTTAAGTAGTCCCGAGATGAGCGACAAAACGGTACTTTTACCGCATCCGCTCGGCCCTACTATGGTTAAAAATTCTTCTTTGTACACGTCAAAATTTAAATCTTTTATTGCGATTGTTTCGCCTTGCATAGTGTGATATCTCATGCAAACGTCACTGATTTCCAGAATTTTATCAAATTCCAATTTGCTTCCCTCTTTTCTACTCTACTGTGTTATTATCCGTAATTTCTTTACTTAAATCGGTATTTACTATTTCGCCGAATTCTACCTTTTCATCCAGTTCACCGGCTTGAATCATTATATCCTGCATTAAATCAAAAGATTTTTTATCTATATTTGGGTCATCGCACCAAACATCGTATTTCAAATAGTTTTTCACGCAATCCGTAAGCAATTCTTTATCCGAGTCAACAAAATATGGAGCGATTATTTCAGCGGTTTCTGCGGGTGTATGAGATTTTATCCAAATTTGAGCACGATAAATTGCATGTACAAAACTTTTAATTATATCAGAGTTGTTCTTTAAGTAGGTTTTTGAACAACAGTAACCTGTATATGCAATTTTGTCACATTCTTCCGCCAAAGCACATACAATATGGAAATTTTTTTCTTTTACAATCATAGAAGCCGTGGGCTCAAACAACGCAACATAATCTCCCGTTCCTCGGCTGAAAGCAACACCCATTAAGTTAAACTGAATATTATTAAGAAGTTTTACATCGGAATGAATGTCAAATCCTTGATTTTTCAAAATATACTCCAAAACCATTTCGGGAACTCCGCCTTTTCTTCCGGCAATGATTTCTTTTCCTCTTACGTTTTCCCAACTAAAATCAGGAGTTCTGCTGATAAGAAAACTTCCGTCACGCTGGGTAATGCCCGCAAACAAAACAGGAAAATCTTTTCTTCCTTGGCTGTAAACGCTCACAACTGAAGACAGTCCCAAAAGGCCTATATCCGCTTGAGAAGACAAAACCGCAGTCATGGTTTTATCGGAACCTTCTGCACTTGAAAGCTCTATTTCCAAGTTTTCGTCTTTAAAATAATCAAGACCCAAAGCAACATATTGCGGAGCATAAAATACAGAACGCGTAACTTCGTTTAAACGTACTTTGCGAGAGCTTTTATCAAATTTATTAGAACACGAACACATCATAAAACTTAAAATCAAAACCAAAAAAACATTAACCGTTTTTAAAACCTTATTTTTCAATATATCACCAACTTAAATCGTGATAATAATATTTTATTATTGGGTTTTAAAAAATGTTAATGTAACTTCTTAAACTGTAGACATGCTTAAAAATATGGTATTAAAAGCTTTGCGAAGACATAGTAACTCGTCTGTGAAAAACAGTTTGATTTTATTAAAGAAATCAAAATATAGACCTTTTAAACAGCTTCTTATATATCTTTGTGATTAAACACATACTATCGTTTTTAATTATAAAACTTAAATTCTATCGCAATCATAATTTCCAGATTTTAAAAAAATTTCTTAAACTGTAAACGTATCTAAAAAGTACGGTGTGAAAAGTTTTCTCGTATAATCATTTTTTGCTTACCAAATTTAAATTCCACTGTAATATGATAATAGTGTTTTTTTGTCAGGTTCCAAGAAACTTCTTAAACCGTAAACGTATCTAAAAGATGCGGTATTAAAGATTTTATGAAAACATAGGAACACGAATGTAAAAATCGGTCAAACATGACATCGTGCAAATTCAAAAATCGAAATATTGTCTTTTTAAACATCTTCTTATAGCGCTTAAAAATGCACCATATAAATATAATCGTTTTTAATTATAAAACTTAAATTCTATCGCAATCATAAACTTTCAGGTTTTAAAAAATTTCTTAAACTATAGACTTACCTAAAAAAGCTTTATAGAAGCATGGCGACTCTGCTGTGAAAAACGGCTTGATTTCACTTCGTTAAAATAAAAAATAGAAATATTGTCCTTATAGGCAGCTTCTTATATATCTTTGTGTTTAAACGTAAACTATACTGGCATAATCGCTTTTAAATATAAAACAAAAAATTTCGCTGTTCTGCCAAAGAAAATATTTTTTACTTAAATTATGATTTTGAGCATTTGGCGTGATTTTTAAAACAAAAACTAATACCAAATAGTTTCTGCAACTTGACTGTGAAAAAATGTGAATTTTGGTGCGCAAAGAAATTATTTAATTCTTAGTTATGAATTTATAATTTAAAAAAAATTACGGCACAGCTGCAAATTTCAAATACAGCTACGCCGAAGTTTTATTATACTATTTATCTTTTTGTTCAGATGAATTTTTTCTCTTTTTTATTTTGTTTAAAATTTTGTCTATAACATCGGGAGTCATGGCAATGATTCTATCCAAAGCTCCGTCAAAAGACTGTACTTGCAATAATTTTACATCGTCTTTAGAAACAACCAAAAAAGCAACCGGAACTATATTAACGCCTATACCGTTTCCTCCGCCGAAAAGATCTTTGTCAGGCTGTTTGCTCAGTGCAAAATCAGAGCCTCCCGAAGCAAATCCGTAACTTACCTTAGAAACGGGTATTACAACTGTTCCGTCAGGTGTGGTTATTGATTTTCCTATAATAGTATCCGCATTAATAACTTCTTTGATTTTTTGAATTGAAAAATCCATCATACCTTCAAGTTTATTGCTCATTACAATACCACCTTTATAATTTTAACTATATGCAAGTTTGCGATATTTCTTAATTACCACGAAAAAAACACAAAGCATCCTGAAAATGTTGCTGCTGAAATCAAGTTCAATATTCGCACTCAAACTGTTATCCGAAAAATCAGGACGAATCTCGGCAAAAAACTCCTTAGGAGAAGCTACCGAATTAAATAAAGACAATAAAGGATAAAAAACAGCCGAAGCTTGTCCGTATCTAATCGCGGCAGACGCCGAATCGTGAGCCCCCGTTTTTATCAGAACTTTGAATTTATTCACGGTAATTTCCGACATGAGTTTCTTTAGCGCTTCCGAACATGCGCTCAGGATATTGTATAACATTTTCATTGATTTTACAAATCCTCTTTTTTTGAAAGTCTCAAAAACTTTTCTCTCGGATTTCTCAGAATTTGAAGAGCTTTTTGAATATTTACTTTTACTTTTCTTACCCTTGGGAATCTTCACCGATATACCGAATATTATAATCTTAAAAACAGTTTCGTTTGGGTATTTGATCACCACTCGGATAGGCAAAAAAAGAATCAAAGACAAAATAATAAGTAAAATTAAAAGAACTACATAAAACCACAACATACATTTATTTCCTTAAAAATTATTGTAATGTTTATTATTGAGCAATTTTTCCGTTTTATACCTTTCCAAACGGCAGTGAAGTAATTTTTAGAATAAAATTATAAGAAATTCTTTCTAAAATATCAATAGGAAGGCTAAACGCTCCCAACAAAAGCAAAATTGCCAAAGTAATTACAATTGTCATTCGGTTGGAACGAAATTTTCTTAATAATTTTTTCGGCATACATGCCTCCAGTATCGGCCAACCGTCAAATGAAGGAAGAGGAATAAGATTAACAACGGCTATCTCCAAATTTATTGATATAAAACTTGAAAAAAATAAATATACCCAGTTGCTTGCAATTCCAATAGCTACAAAAAGGTTAAGAATAAATCCTCCTACAAAGGCACATAAGAAACTCGAAACAGGTCCTGCCAAACAAACCAAAGCCATGTCACGACGACTATTAGGAGACCTTGAAAGATCTACAGGGGCACGTTTACCCCAACCAAACCCAAACAACAGCACACACGCTGCCCCTATCGGGTCAAAGTAAAGAGCGGGATTAATACTGAATCTTCCCAATATTTTTGCAGTATCATCGCCAAGTTTATTTGCAACAAAAACATGCGAAAATTCATGAATCGGTAAAGTCAGAAAAACTACGACCAAAGCTGCGGCAATTCTCATTAATAAATACTCAAAAGAAATTCCGGGCATTAAAAACCACATTATATTCACCTCTATTACATTATATCATTATGATTATCTCAACTCAACACACTTAATTGTGCTTAGCGTTTTAAATGCGCTACGGTAGTATTCGGATAATACCATTCCAGTATTTTTTTGTAATCCGCTCCCTCTTTGGCCATATACTGCGCTCCGCACTGACTCATTCCCACTCCGTGGCCGTAGCCAAACACGTTAAATATAAATTTTTTATTTTCATCATCATATTTTACTTCAAAATCCGAAGACCTAAGTCCAAACATTTCACGAATTTCCGTTCCTTTTGCTTTATGAGAAGCTATAATTACTTCTTTAACCATTCCGCCGTCTGTACGCACAATATCTTTAATCCAGTTTTGAGCTTCACTTTCAAAGTCACAATCATTCCATTTTTTTGAAACAATTTCTTTAAATTTTTCCGCAGAGACTTCAACTTTCGTTTCATAACCTGAAGCAAGCTTATCTCCCGGGCTTTCAACATTAGTCAAATATTTTAAATCTCCTCCGAAAACATCAGCCGATTTTTCGGTTTTCCCCGAAGAAATAGCATGATACGCCGCTAAAATTAAATTTCCGTCATCTTCCACGACTTCTCCGAACACGCTGTCAACTGCATTTCGAACTTTATCGTAGTATTTATCGAATTCACTACCCCATTTTTTCTTCATCTGAGATTGAGGAACGTAATTTATCCATTTTTCCGTATTTACCGTAAACGCATATTTACGGTCTTTATTCGAAGATTTTTCAAAATCGTTTCGAGATTTACAAAAATAAGTATAAGACGCCACAGCCTGAGCTTTAAGAGCTTCCGGTTCAAACCTTGCGGGCATTTCGGCTGTTACTGCTCCGTATAAAAATTCTCTGTCGGGTATATTCAAAATTTCTCCGCAAGACTCGTCCAAAACGCAAAAACACGAATTTTTTCCGGAAGTATTAAAAATTTTATCTTTAAAAACATCTTCATTTGAAGCTCCGTGAATTTCTCTTCTTACCGATAAAAGCGGTATCAACACAAAACACAGAAACAGTGTTGCTGCCAGTATCAATTTCTTTTTTAACGATATTTTCATTTTAAAATCCTCCGTTATGTTAAATAGTCCGCACATCAGAGATAATTCTTTACTTATTGACTTTAACGGCCGATTTATATAAACTATCAACTGAGAACGGTTTAATATTAATAAATATGGACGAGTTTCTAAAAATATGTTTTATTGGAGGTTTTTAATATGAATCTAAGAAATTCCTGGTTAATTTTTCTTGCAACCATGGTTGCTCTGGTACCCCTTAAAATCTGTGCGGGACTCTTTACTTTAACTTTCGTCGAATCTGCAGTGTTTACAATTTTGTTTTTGGCGGCTGTGGCTGGAATAGTAATTTGCTTGAGTTTCAGCGAAATAAGAATAAAAAATATGGATATATCCAAAAATGTATGGCTCGGTTCCATAAGCGCACTCATATCCGTCGCATTTTTCTTTTGCATATCGGCGTACTTCAACGACACTTCAAAGTATGAGTTCGAATGGCAGCCCGTATCAATGTCTTTACTGTCCATTTTGTGCTGTATAACTTTCGCTTTGAATGCCGCTACATTCTTTACCGGAAAAAATATGCTTTCGGGAGTACCCTTTTTCATCTTTTGCCCCACATTATGGTTCGGAATGTCAATGGTCTTGTTCCTTTCCATATACAACAACAACGCCGATGTTTATGAAATTATGATGACTGCGTTTTTGTCTTTGTTTGCAGTGTACCACACTCAAGTATTCGCGACCTCTTCGAAATACAACATAGTAAAACAAATGTTTATATTCGGCATGCCTTCGATTTTATTTATTTTCGCAAAATGCATACCTACCATAATAAAATATTTTAACGGCTCACAAGTAAGCAATTTGTCAATGGCCGTTTCAACGCTTGAATTTTTGATAGCACTCTATATCATTGCGGTTTTGGCAGAGTCATACAAACAACTTAACGCACCAAAAGAACCTAAAGTTCGTTCGATTACAATTCAATAAGTCAAAGGCATATATTTAAATCTGAATACACATAATTTATTAATCAACTTTTTTATAAGGAGCTGTTAACATGTCAATTAAAATTGGTATTAATGGTTTTGGAAGAATCGGCAGAATGGTTTTGAGAGCTTCTCTAAACGAACCCTCAATCGAGGTAACAGGCATAAACGATCCTTTTGTAAGTGCCGATTACATGGCGTATATGCTTAAATATGACACAGTGCAAGGAAAGTTAGATGCACAAATTAAAGCGGAAAACGGCATGCTGTATGTAAACGGCACTTTAATAAATGTATTCGCAGAAAAAGATCCCAAAAATATTCCTTGGAAAACTGTCGGCGCTGAATATATAGTCGAATCCACCGGAGTTTTCTGCACTTCCGAAAAAGCAAAAGCTCATTTGGAATCGGGAGCAAAAAAAGTTGTTATTTCCGCTCCTGCAAAAGATACCGTTACACCGACTTTCGTATGTGGAGTAAACTTGGATAACTACGAACCCACCATGGACATTGTATCAAACGCCTCGTGCACAACCAACTGCCTTGCGCCTTTAGCGAAAGTAATAAACGACAACTTCGGAATAGTAGAAGGGTTAATGACAACAGTACACGCAACAACAAGCACTCAAAACACCGTAGACGGGCCTTCTGCTAAAGACTGGCGAGGAGGAAGAGCAGCAGGATGCAATATTATTCCTTCTTCCACCGGAGCAGCAAAAGCTTGTGCTTTAGTAATTCCGGAACTGAAAGGAAAATTGACCGGAATGTCTTTCAGAGTACCTGTAGCAAATGTTTCTGTAGTTGACCTAACATGTAAGTTAGAAAAATCCACGACCTACGAAGAAATTTGCGAAGTTGTTAAAAAAGCTTCTGAAAACGAAATGAAAGGTATTTTGGGCTACACGGACGAAATGGTTGTTTCAAGTGATTTTTATGGTGATTCACGCACATCTGTATTTGACGAAAAAGCAGGTATAATGCTAAACAGTAATTTTGTTAAACTGGTGTCGTGGTATGATAACGAATGGGCTTACAGCTGCAAAATACTACAACTTATAAAACACATGTACAAAAAAGATAATCAACAGTAAACTTATTTAAAAAATTTATTACATATACATCTATAAATAATAAGCATACCCCCAGCTAAGCTGGGGGTATTTCTTTAACGGGCGAAGCCCTGTACTACTAGCCGCCTCTAAAGGAGGCTGATACGGTTTGACGCTTGCGAAAAGATTGTTACTTGCTATCCATAAATAGACCTATATTATTAAATGTTCTCCCAATTTATCTTCTTTTAAATATAGCTTATATTTCTAATCTTTATGATATTTGCAGTCCCACTTTGTATGTGATAAGCTATGTGTACCATTCA